>NZ_KV808793.1:0-399 GCF_001812375.1 Streptococcus sp. HMSC077F03 | reverse complement strand
ATTGTGTTTGATTTCACCTCGCGGCCTGTTTCTTTTCCGTCTGTGTAAGTGACAGTTTCAACAATGGTACGAACACCTTTTTGACCAGCTGTCTTCACTCGGCGAACACCTTCAGCTAAGAGTGCATTTTCAACCTCACGAGTCTGGAAGGCAACTTCTTCAGTTTTGGTTACTTCCTTAGTCGTTACAACTGCTTTTGAACCGGTATAAGTAATCTTGTTTTTGGCTGCTTTCTTGGTCTTGCGTGAAACTTCTTTACGAGATTTTTCAACACCATCCACTTTTGTCACTTCATAAGTGACTTCATCGATACCTTCTTCACCTTCTTCAACACGCGTTTGGCCTTTATCCAGTACTGGGTCTACTCTCGTTTCTTCTTTGAAAGCAACTTTTTCCTCT
>NZ_KV808792.1:0-1595 GCF_001812375.1 Streptococcus sp. HMSC077F03 | reverse complement strand
ACGGTGAAACCACGTGACCCAGAAAAACCAACTGAACCAAAACCAAATGAACCTTCTAAGACTGTTGGACCAGAAGATGGATCAAATCCAACTGGTGGTTACAGATTGAAAGAAGCAGATGAAACATTCCGCTTCGACATTTCAACGCTCGTTCCTGCAGATCCTAAGGATGAAAATGGAAATGCCTTGAAAGATGAGTACGGTCGCATCAAGAAGACGGAATTGACGAACTTCACAATCAGTGATAAAATCAATCAAGTCCTCAAAGTGAACCTTGACCGCATCGCCCTCAAAGTTGAAAACGCTCAATTTGACGCGCTCAAAGCAACTCTTCAAGCCCAACTTGAACAGTCTGAGAAAGAACTCAAAGCTTTGACAGGTAAGTCAACTGATGAGACTTCAACAGAGCCTAACAAGAAGGAAGATTTGAAAGCGGCGGAAGCGAAAGTTGCTGAATTGAAAGCGAAGTTGGAAGCAGCTAAGGCAGCACAACCAGCTACTCCAGCAACAGCTGCTGAAGGGACAACACCAGCTACATCTGATTCTTCTGCAACAGAAGAGAATAAACCTGCAACTAGCGAATCAAGTCAAGATCTTGCAAGCTTGGAAGCAGAGTTGAAAGCATCTGAAGAAAACTTAGCTAAACTTCAAGCACCAGCAGAGAAAGAAGCAGAATTAGCACCAGCTGATAAGAAACAACAACAAGAGAAACTCGAAAATGAAATCAAGAAACTAAAAGAAGCTCAAACCAAGCTTCAAGCAGCTATTGATAAATTGAGTAAGTCTTCAAATGATCGTGGTGAATTAGTAGGTAAAGAATTGGAAGCAATTGCTACTGTTACTTACGATGAAACTGAAAATCTTGTGACTCTTGAAATCAGCGACAAGGATGTTCTTGAAGCCTTGAAGGGAAGTAAAGTAACTCTCGTTCTTTACACAAACTTCAAAGAAGGAACAGACTTCGCTAAGTATCAGGACGGTGTACCAAATACAGCTACAGTAAGCTTCAATCACACCCCACAATCTACCAACACAGTTGTGGTGTTCCCACCAACACCGGTAACACCACCGGCTCCAAATATTCCACCTTCTGAGGGGGAAGTTCCACCAAAAGATCCAGGCAAAAACTTGCCAAATACAGGTTCTGAAGTTTCTACACTCTTTGAAGTCATTGCAGTTCTCATTCTTGGACTTACAGGACTTCTAGTTTGGAAAAACACAGCTGAACAATAGGATTGCATAGTAAGAGGAGGGTAGAAATATTTACTCTCCTCCTTACTATATATTAAATGAATTAAGGGAAAAAGAATGAGTAGAAAAAAATTATTAAAGTTAGGGATTTCAATACTTGCTTTAAACGCTCTTGGAGTAGCAACTTATCATGTAGCTCCAGATTTATATCAAATTCCAACAGTGCATGCAGAAGAAACACCGGCGGAAGATGAAGAAATTCCAGATGGCCAAGAGAGAGTCGTGGCATTCCGATTTAGAGATAAACTGAATGATCTAGACGCTGCCATTGCTGACTATAAAGCTAATCCGGATGATGAAGACAACAAAGCAGGATTAGAATATAGTTTGGCGGAAGCTACTAA
>NZ_KV808791.1:0-210 GCF_001812375.1 Streptococcus sp. HMSC077F03 | reverse complement strand
TGCCCCCTGTGAGATATGGAAGTCGCTTAGCTCGAGGGAGTTTAGCTCAGTTGTAATTGAGAGGAAATCGAAATTACAATCGGCGGATGAGAGAAACGAAGTTTCTTACCGTTGGCTGAGCTAGACTCCGCCCTTTGGGAGTTTAGCTCAGCTGGGAGAGCATCTGCCTTACAAGCAGAGGGTCAGCGGTTCGATCCCGTTAACTCCCAT
>NZ_KV808790.1:0-742 GCF_001812375.1 Streptococcus sp. HMSC077F03 | reverse complement strand
ATCGGGAAGACAGGATTCGAACCTGCGACACCTTGGTCCCAAACCAAGTACTCTACCAAGCTGAGCTACTTCCCGCGTTAAATAAAAAAATGCACCCTAGAGGAGTCGAACCTCTAACCGCCTGATTCGTAGTCAGGTACTCTATCCAGTTGAGCTAAGGGTGCTCATCATTATATGCCGAGGACCGGAATCGAACCGGTACGATCGTTACCAATCGCAGGATTTTAAGTCCTGTGCGTCTGCCAGTTCCGCCACCCCGGCCTCTCTAAGCGAACGACGGGATTCGAACCCGCGACCCCCACCTTGGCAAGGTGGTGTTCTACCACTGAACTACGTTCGCATCGACCTCTTATTCTATATAAAAAAATGCCGGCTACATGACTTGAACACGCGACCCTCTGATTACAAATCAGATGCTCTACCAACTGAGCTAAGCCGGCTACTTTCTATTATGCGGGTTAAGGGACTTGAACCCCCACGCCGTTAAGCGCCAGATCCTAAATCTGGTGCGTCTGCCAATTCCGCCAAACCCGCAAATATGACCCGTACTGGGCTCGAACCAGTGACCCATTGATTAAAAGTCAATTGCTCTACCAACTGAGCTAACGAGTCTAAAATAACTTCCGTTATCTTAAACGGTCCCGACGGGAATCGAACCCGCGATCTTCGCCGTGACAGGGCGACGTGATAACCGCTACACTACGGGACCTATGGGAGTTAACGGGATCGAACCGCTGACCCT
>NZ_KV808789.1:422-728 GCF_001812375.1 Streptococcus sp. HMSC077F03 | reverse complement strand
CTGACCTTGCAGACCCTCTGTCTTATCACCTGAACCAGTCGGAGTTACCTTAGTAAACTCTGGGCTGTAAGTCGCAGTAACTGGAGTGCCATTCTTATCAACACGTTTGACTGTAACTGGATCTGGGTTTCCAACAAACTGCTTGTCTGGAGTGAAGGTTACAGTTCCGTCTGGTGCAATCGTGTAAGTTCCTTGGCCTGGAATAGATTTCTCTTTGCTTCCATCTTCGAAGGTTGGCTCTACTGTTTCATCGATTGGAACCAATGGATCGCCACCTTGGAAGCTTGGAGTGCCCGTTTGTGGAAC
>NZ_KV808789.1:0-322 GCF_001812375.1 Streptococcus sp. HMSC077F03 | reverse complement strand
TGGAAGCTTGGAGTGCCCGTTTGTGGAACACCCTGAGGACCTGTGCTCGTTGCATTAGTGCTAGTTGGGGTTACCTTAGTCACTGTTGGGGTATAAGTCGCAGTGACTTCTGTTCCATTCTTATCTACACGTTTGACTGTGACAGGATCTGGTGTGCCAACGTATTGTTTTTCTGGAGTAAAGGTAATAGATCCATCTGGATTGATGCTGTATTCACCTACACCTGGAACTGTTTTCGTTGATTGACCATCTTCGAATGTCACTGGTTTTGTATCATCAAGTGGAACCAGTGGATTACCTTCTGTGAAGGTTGGGGTACCTT
>NZ_KV808788.1:0-467 GCF_001812375.1 Streptococcus sp. HMSC077F03 | reverse complement strand
ATCACTTTTTCAGTTGATCCATCTTCAAATGTTGCTGCCACAGTTTCATCGATTGGAACTAATGGGTCGCCACCTTGGAAGGTTGGGGTGCCTGTTTGAACAAGACCCTTAATGTTAACTGAAGAAGTATCTTTACCAGTTGGTATTACTTTCGTAAACTCTGGGCTGTAAGTCGCAGTGACTGGGGTGCCGTTCTTATCTACGCGTTTGACTGTGACTGGATCTGGGTTTCCAACAAACTGTTTGTCTGGAGTGAAAGTTACAGTTCCGTCTGGCGCAATCGTGTAAGTTCCTTGACCTGGAATAGTTTTCTCTTTGCTTCCATCTTCGAAAGCTGGTTCAACTGTTTCATCAATTGGAACAAGTGGGTCGCCACCTTGGAAGCTTGGAGTGCCTGTTTGTGGAAGTCCTTGAGGACCTGTACTTGTTGCACCGGTTCCTGTTGGGGTCACTTTCGTAAACTCTGG
>NZ_KV808787.1:0-263 GCF_001812375.1 Streptococcus sp. HMSC077F03 | reverse complement strand
GGTGATCCACTGGTTCCAATTGATGAAACAGTCGAGCCAACCTTCGCAGATGGAAGCAAAGAGAAGTCTATTCCAGGTCAAGGAACTTACACAATTGCGCCAGACGGAACAGTAACCTTTACTCCAGACAAGCAGTTTGTAGGCACACCAGACCCAGTGACGGTTAAACGCGTGGATAAGAATGGTACTCCAGTGACTGCGACTTATAGTCCAGAGTTTACGAAAGTGACCCCAACTGGAACAGGTGATAAGACAGAGGGTCT
>NZ_KV808786.1:0-223 GCF_001812375.1 Streptococcus sp. HMSC077F03 | reverse complement strand
TTTCGTCAGTATATGTCAGCGGATACTCTGGCAAAGCATCTGCTTTCGGTGCATCACTTGGTACCATGTTTGGTTTAGCTGTGCCGACTTTGACAATTTGCGTTACTGGAGCTAGAGTTTCCTCGTTAGACAACTCTTGGCGGTCGACAACTTGACCGTTGGAACTGTAGACACGGGTCTTAATCGTACGTTCACCTTGGACACCCGGAGTTGCGATTTGACG
>NZ_KV808785.1:0-506 GCF_001812375.1 Streptococcus sp. HMSC077F03 | reverse complement strand
GAGCTTGAATTGACTCGTGTGGATGCCAATGGCACTCCTGTTACAGTCAAGTACCAAGCAGTGGTGAAAGAAGTAACACCTACAGGAACCGGCGCAACTAGCACAGGCCCTCAAGGTGTTCCACAAACGGGCACTCCAACCTTCCAAGGCGGTAATCCACTGGTTCCAATCGATGAAACAGTCGAGCCAACTTTCGAAGATGGAAGCAAAGAGAAATCTATTCCAGGTCAAGGAACTTACACGATTGCACCAGACGGTACAGTGACCTTCACTCCAGATAAACAGTTTGTTGGAAACCCAGATCCAGTCACAGTCAAACGTGTGGATAAGAATGGCACTCCAGTTACTGCGACTTACAGCCCAGAGTTTACGAAAGTGACCCCAACAGGAACTGGCGCAACGAGCACAGGTCCTCAAGGACTTCCACAAACTGGTACTCCAACCTTCCAAGGTGGTGATCCACTGGTTCCAATCGATGAAACAGTAGAGCCAACTTTCGAAGATGG
>NZ_KV808784.1:0-758 GCF_001812375.1 Streptococcus sp. HMSC077F03 | reverse complement strand
TTATGTGACTACTAGTCCGTCTCGCTCCGCAAGGTGCGAGACAAATAAACCACCCGCTATGCGGGTGCGCATCGAAGGTTATACCAAAAAACTCCAAACGCGATACAATAAAGGTGTTCAAGCCAATTGTAAAGCGAAAGGAGAAAAATATGGCACAAAAGGCACATAGTTTATCACACACAAAGTGGATGTGTAAATATCACATTGTGTTCACCCCTAAGTATAGACGAAAAGTAATTTATAATCAATATCGAAGTAGTTTGGGAGAAATATTCCATCGATTATGTAGTTATAAAGGTGTTGAGATTATCGAAGGTCACTTAATGCCAGACCATGTACATATGTTAGTCAGTATTCCACCGAGGATAAGTGTTTCAAGTTTCATGGGGTATTTAAAAGGTAAAAGTGCACTCATGATGTTTGACAAACACGCCAACCTCAAGTACAAGTTTGGGAATCGGCATTTCTGGGCAGAAGGTTATTATGTAAGTACAGTAGGGCTTAATGAAGCCACAATTAAGAAATATATTCAAGAACAGGAAAAGCATGATATAGCACTAGATAAATTAAGTGTAAAAGAATATGAGGATCCCTTTAGGGATAGTGGTAAGTAGTACCAAGGTCTCTTTAAGAGGCAAGTGACGAGTCAAGAGCAATGAGGCTTGAACAACGTGAAAGCCAGCGTCTTTAGGCGCTGGCTGGTGATTTGGGCTTATAGCCCTGGTGCAAACCACCCGTTAGACGGGTGGTTATGATTT
>NZ_KV808783.1:36085-41993 GCF_001812375.1 Streptococcus sp. HMSC077F03 | reverse complement strand
TACTGGAGGTCATAGACTTTTACTAGTTTAACTAAATCTCGTGCCAAGGTTGAAACATTGCAGGATACATAGACCATTTTTTCTGGGACATAGGTCAGAATGGTATCCAGTAACTTATCATCTAAGCCTGTACGAGGAGGATCGACTATCAAGGCATCTGCTCGGTAGCCTTCTTTATACCAGCGTGGAATAATCTCTTCAGCTGTTCCCGCTTCGTAATGGGTATTGTCAAACCCCATTTTTTGAGCATTTCTCTTGGCATCTTCTATGGCTTCCGGAATAATATCCATTCCTCTGAGACTCTTGACCTTCTTTGCGAAGGCAAATCCAATCGTACCAACACCACAATAAGCATCGATTAGATGGTCTTCTTTGCTGACATCCAGAGCCTTAATTGCTTCACTATAGAGAATTTCTGTCTGCTCCGGATTAAGTTGATAAAAAGCTCGGGGCGAGAGAGAAAACTCATAGTCCAGTACTCCTTCTTGAATGCTCTTTTGGCCCCAGATAATTTCCGTCTTTTCACCATAGATTTCACTTGTTTTTGCTGTATTTGTATTGACTGCAACTGTGACAACTTCTGGAGAATCTTTAACTAAGTCTCTTACCAGCTGGGTTAAATTAAGCTGGCGATTCGTGACAATGATTATCTGAACTTGCCCCGTTTTTCTTGCTCTTCGTACCATGATCGTGCGAACACCGAGCGTTTTTCTCTCATCTGTAATTGGAATTTGGTGGTAAGTAAGAAGTTCAGCTAGGCGATTCGCAATCACTTGGGTTTCCTTATCTTGCACCAAACAGTCTTTCAACTCTACGAGATAATGAGAGTTTTGCGCATACAAACCTGCCTTGACCTGATTTTTAAATTTCCGAGTCTGGAATTGAAGCTTAGCACGGTAGTACTTTGGTTCCTGCATTCCGATAGTTGGACGGATTTCATAGTTTTCATATCCTGCAGGAGCAAATTTTTTCAGGGCTTGGTGGAGCAAATCCGTTTTGAACTCCAACTGTTTATCGTAGTGGAGGTGCATGATTTGGCAACCACCACATTCATTATAAATCGTACAAGCTGGCACGACCCGAAATTTCGACTTCTTATTAACCTTTAGTAATTTGGCTTCAACAAAGTTACGTTTAATAGAAGTAATCTGACAATAGATATCTTCTCCTTTGAGGGCGCCTGGCACAAAAACTAAAGTTTTTTGGTAAAATCCGATTCCCTCGCCATTGATGCCCATCCGCTTGATTTTTAAAGGTATTTTTTGTTTGACTTTCAGATTCATACCCCTATCTTATCACATTTTAGGGTATAATAGAACTATGAAAATCACAAAACTTGAAAAGAAAAAACGTCTCTACTTGATGGAGTTAGATGGACAGCAAACCTCTTATATCACGGAGGATACCATTGTCCGTTTTATGTTGTCTAAAGATAAGGTGGTTAGCACTGAAGAATTGACCGAGATTCAGGGCTTTTCTCAGTTTTCTTATGGTAAGAATCTCGCCCTCTACCATCTATCATTTAAAGCTCGAACCGAAAAGGAAGTTCGTGAGTATCTGAAAAAGTATGATCTTGATGAAAAAATCACAAGTCAAGTTATCGCCAATCTTAAAGAAGATAACTGGATTAATGATCGTCAGTATGCCTATTCTATCATCAATGCCAATCAACTTTCTGGAGATAAGGGACCCTATGTGCTAGCTCAAAAACTGTCTCAAAAAGGGATTGCCAAATCAACGATTGAAGAGGTTTTAAAGGATTTTGATTTTTCAGAGGTCGCTAAACGTGTGGCAGAGAAACTTCTTAAAAAATACACGGGAAAGCTTCCCGCTCGTGCCTTGCAAGATAAGATTATCCAAAACTTGACCAACAAAGGCTTCTCCTATTCTGATGCTAAGAATACCTTTGACGACTTGGACAGTCAAGTCGACCAAGAAACGACTCAAGAACTCATTTTTAAAGAGCTAGACAAACAATATGCTAAGTATGCTCGAAAGTATGAAGGATACGAACTTAAACAACGTTTAACCCAAGTTTTAGCTCGAAAAGGCTATGATTTTTCGGATATAGCAAGCGCTCTCAGAGAATATCTTTAACATTTTCAGGTAAAATTCAAAAAAATTAGACCGATTTATGATATAATAGTAAACGATAAACTTATAAATTGTAGAAAGTTGGTTAGTTATGAAACTTCCAAAAGAAGGCGACTTTATTACAATTCAAAGTTATAAGCATGATGGGAGTCTTCACCGTACTTGGCGGGACACCATGGTACTAAAAACAACAGAGAACGCCATTATCGGCGTCAACGACCACACACTTGTTACCGAAAGTGACGGTCGTCGTTGGGTGACTCGAGAACCGGCTATTGTTTACTTTCACAAAAAATATTGGTTTAATATCATTGCCATGATTCGTGATAATGGGATTTCCTACTATTGCAATATGGCCAGCCCCTACTATCTAGATGAGGAAGCCCTGAAATACATTGATTATGATTTGGATGTCAAGGTCTTCACTGATGGTGAAAAGCGTCTCTTGGACGTTGAAGAGTATGAGCGCCATAAACGCAAAATGAAGTATTCTGATGATTTAGACTATATTTTGAAAGAGCATGTTAAAATCCTTGTTGATTGGATCAACAATGGGCGCGGTCCTTTCTCAGAGGCCTATGTCAACATTTGGTACAAACGCTACATAGAACTAAAGAATCGGTAAAGTTGTCAAACCGGGGTGAGAGCTCTGGTTTTTTATTTGAAAAACCCAGCCTAGAAGCTGGGTTAATTGCTATATATCTAATTTAGTGACAGTAAACTTGATGTGGGAATAGTCTTTTTCAACATCCTTATCCAACAAGAAAGCTGTGGCATCCTTCTTAACCTGAACAAGATCAATATTCTGGGCTTGAGCTGCATAGACGCATCCACAATAACATTGACGATAAATATCATACTCCTCGCACATCTCCACCGAGCGCTTGTAGCCTTGGTTTTTCTTGAAATCACTTGGGAGATAGTGGGTTGTATAAATCTTTTGCACATCAATTCCGATGCTGTTGATGGTTTGAGAATTCTTATGGGGACTGATGGTCAAAGCTGAACCAAAGTAGTCAAAGCCCAAGTCCATAGCTACTTGCGCCGTTTTATCCAGACGGTAGTCAAAACAAACCTTGCAACGATCGCCGCCTTCTGGTTCTTCTTCCAGCCCTCTGACTAACTTCCGGTATTCATTTGGTTCGTAGGGCGCTTCTAAATACTGGACCGTATTGCCTGTTCGCTCATTGAAATCATTAACAAATTTCTTGGTGACGTAAGCCCGCTTGTGGTATTCTGCCTTGGGATGGATATTGGAATTGGCAAAATAGATAGTCACATCAGCGTATTTGGTCAGGTATTCTAGGGTGTAGGTACTACAAGGAGCACAGCAAACATGCATGAGAATAGTGGGACGTTGCTCATTTTTCTCCCAAACTTGAACCATTTTTTTCATAACACGGTCATAATTAATCTTCTGATTGGGATTCATCTTGCTCAGAATTTCTTCTACATCAATCATGTTCTTCTCCTTTTTCTAGTCTTATTTTATCATATAAGTTAGGAGAGCTCAAATCAATTTTAGAAGAGAAAACCATAAAAGGAGGGATGCATGTCCCCTCCTTTTGTGTTTTTTATAAGTTACTTTTACATCATGCCGCCCATCATGCTTGAATCCATTGCTGGAGCTGGGGCTGCTGGTTCCGGTTTATTGGCTACGACTGCTTCTGTTGTCAAAATCAAGCTGGCTACAGATGCTGCATTTTGAAGGGCTGAACGGCTCACTTTAACTGGGTCAATGATTCCTTCTTCAATCATATTAACCCACTCGCCAGTTGCTGCGTTGAAGCCTGTACCAACTTCAGCATTTTTCAAACGGTCAATAACAATAGAACCTTCGAATCCCGCATTGTGGGCGATTTGACGAACAGGCTCTTCCAAGGCACGGAGAACAATATTGCGTCCTGTTGCTTCATCTCCTGTCAATTCCAAATCAGCCACGGCTGGAATGACATTGGCAAGGGCAGTTCCACCACCAGCAACGATCCCTTCTTCCACGGCTGCACGAGTAGCGTTGAGGGCATCTTCAATGCGGAGTTTCATTTCTTTCAACTCAGTTTCAGTTGCAGCGCCGACCTTGATGACTGCAACACCACCTGACAATTTAGCCAATCGTTCTTGGAGTTTTTCACGGTCGAATTCAGAAGTTGTGGTTTCGATTTGTGACTTGATAACTGCAACACGGTGAGAAATAGCTTCAGGATTTCCAGCACCTTCTACGATAACAGCGCTATCTTTGTCCACAGTTACTCTCGCTGCTTGACCAAGCGCCTCAATAGTAGCGTCCTTCAACTCAAGGCCAAGATCTTCTGTGATAACAGTTCCACCTGTCAAGATAGCGATATCTTCAAGCATCGCTTTACGACGATCACCAAAGCCAGGTGCCTTAACTGCTACGACGTTGAAGGTTCCACGAATCTTATTCAATACTAGAGTCGGAAGAGCTTCGCCATCTACATCATCCGCGATAATCAAGAGTGGACGATTGCTTTGAAGAATACTTTCTAAGAGTGGCAAGATTTCTTGGATATTTGAAATCTTCTTATCAGTAATCAAAATGTATGGATTTTCGAGGTCAGCCACCATTTTTTCGCTATCTGTCACCATGTACTGTGATAGGTAACCGCGGTCAAACTGCATCCCTTCCACGACTTCAAGCTCTGTTTCCATACCACGTGATTCTTCAATAGTGATGACTCCATCTTTTCCAACTTTTTCCATAGCTTCAGAGATGTATTCGCCGACTTTCTCAGAACGGGAAGATACGGCAGCAACCTGAGCGATGGCTTCTTTGTTGGCAACAGGAATGGCATTGTTTTTCAAGGCTTCTACAGCTGCGGCAACTGCTGCTTCAATCCCACGACGGATACCGATTGGGTTGGCACCTGCAGTGACGTTTTTGATTCCTTCACGGACGATAGCTTGGGTCAAGACAGTTGCAGTTGTCGTTCCGTCACCTGCGATATCATTGGTTTTTGAAGCTACTTCTGATACCAATTTGGCACCCATATTTTCAAAATGGTCTTCCAATTCGATTTCTTTGGCAATAGTAACACCGTCATTGGTAATTAATGGTGAACCAAATGATTTTTCCAATACAACATTACGACCTTTTGGTCCCAAGGTTACTTTAACAGTATCTGCAAGGATATCGACACCACGGACCATAGCTGAACGAGCATCAGATGAAAATTTAATTTCTTTTGACATACTTACTTTCTCCTTCTATTCTTCAATGATTGCCAAAATATTGGCTTCGCCAACGATGATGTACTTTTCATCGCCATCTTTGACATCAATACCTGCATGAGCTTCAACTAAGACACGGTCTCCAGGCTTAACGCTTGGAGCAACCAAGTCACCGTTCAAGGTACGAACCCCTTGTCCAGTAGCTACAACTTGGGCTGTTTTTGTTTTTTCTTGGGCTGAGCCCGCAAGGACAAAGCCTCCAACAGTTTGTTCTTTTTCTTCGATTTTCAAGACCACACGGTCTCCTAATGGTTTCAACATCTGTTTTCCTCCATGATGAAATACATATTATTAGCACTCTTTATATCTGAGTGCTAATTCATAGTTCTATTGTATCACTTGGTCAGAAATAGTCAAGAAAAAAGTCTGACTTTGGCAAGATAAAAAGCCTGAGACCAACTCAGACTTTTCAATGTTTATACTCAATGAAAATCAAAGATCAAACTAGGAAGCTAGCCGCAGGTTGCTCAAAGCACTGCTTTGAGGTTGTAGATAGAACTGACGAAGTCAGTTACCTATACCTACAGCAAGGTGAAGCTGACGTGGTTTGAAGAGATTTTCGAAG
>NZ_KV808783.1:315-35985 GCF_001812375.1 Streptococcus sp. HMSC077F03 | reverse complement strand
GTGGTTTGAAGAGATTTTCGAAGAGTATTAAAATGGCAATTCCTCCTCTTCCAAGACCAAATCTGCCAAATCCTGTCCAGCGTTATTTTCACGCATAGCCCGTTGGGCGCGGCTTTCCAAAAGTTGGAATCCTGTGGCAAGGACTTCAGTCACATAGTTCACCTGGCCATTTTTCTCAAAGCGACGGGTACGAAGTTCTCCATCCACAGAGATAAGACTACCTTTAGTTGCGTAGCTTGCCAAGGTTTCAGCCAATTTCCCCCAAAGAACAAGATTGACAAAGTCAGCTTCACGTTCCCCGTTTTGGTCTTTGTAACGACGGTTCACAGCGATCGTTGCTCGCGCCACTGACTTGTCGTTGTTGGTTTTGTGCAATTCTGGTGTAGACGTCAAGCGCCCAATAAGAATAACTTTATTATACATATTTTCTTCCTCCTACTTATCTATTCGCAGGGAATCAAAAAAAGTTACAGAAATTTGTAACTTTTCGAAGAAATTTTTTATTTTTTATGCACCATGAAACCTGTCGCCTGTTGATTGGCCATAATGGTCATATCTGTAATCTGCACACGACGAGGCTGACTGGTCACATAGATCACTGTATCTGCAATATCCTGAGCTTGCAAGGCCTCAATTCCCTGATAGACGGTGGCAGCACGCTCTTTGTCACCGTGGAAACGTACCGCAGAAAAATCTGTTTCGACAATTCCTGGCTGAATAGTAGTTACCTTGATATCTGTTGCAATGGTATCAATTCGCAGGCCATCTGAAAAAGTCTTAACTGCTGCCTTGGTGGCTGAGTAAACAGCTGCCCCAGCATAGGCATAGATTCCTGCGGTTGACCCCATATTGATAATATGACCCTGATTGGCTTTTACCATTGCTGGTAAGAAACAGCGAGTGACTGCCATCAAACCCTTGACGTTGGTATCCAACATGGTCAGCATATCCAATTCTTCATAGTCTTGATAGGGAGCCAAGCCAAGAGCTAGTCCAGCGTTATTGACCAATATATCAATCTGCCCTATCGTTTCCAAAATATCGGAGCAGACAGTCTTGACCATGGTCATATCCGTGACATCCAGTGCAAAGGTCCAAACTGTTTGATTTGGAAATGTTTCTGCAAACTCTGACTTGAGGGTCTCTAGTCTATCTGTCCGTCGCCCTGTTAGAACGACATTCTCCCCCTGCTCCAGATAAGCACGCGCAATCGCTTCACCGATTCCTGAGGTCGCTCCTGTAATCACTACATTTTTCGCCATCTTATCCCCCTCTATCTGGTCTATCAAATACCGACAATTTCCTAGGCAGTCCAGTGTTTGGCTGGGTCAAATGGAGTTCCGACAACTTGGTCTTCTGATAATTCAATAACCCCACGTTTTTGCGGAGCATTTGGCAAATGCAATTCACGAGGGCTGCACATCATGCCAAAACTCTTTTCACCGCGAAGTTCGCCTGGGAAAATGAGATTGCCTTTTGGCATCATCGCTCCAGGAAGAGCTACAATGGTTTTCAACCCAACACGCGCATTGGGAGCCCCTGCAACGATTTGCACTGTCTTGTCACTTGCGACTGCAACTTGGCAGATGTTGAGGTGGTCACTATCTGGGTGAGCTACCATCTCGACAATTTCACCAACAACAAACTTAGGTTCCTTGTCATTGACAATTTCTTCTGTAAAGCCTTCCGCCTGCAATTCTTGGTTCAAACGAGCGACTTGCTCATCTGTCAAAAAAACTTGGCCGCGCTCTGCAATTTCAAATAAACTTGAAACTTCGAAAATATTCCAAGCTACTGTTTCTCCATTTTCTTTGAGGAAAACACGGGCTACCTTGCCTTTGCGCTCCACGTCTAGTTTGGCATCTCCGCTGTTTTTCACAATGATCATAAGGACATCGCCAACATGCTCTTTATTATATGTTAAAATCATTCTTTCCTTTTCTCCTATTTCAGTTCTGCTAAAAAGTCGTTAATTTGTTGCTTGCTTTTACGGTCGCGATTGACAAATCGGCCGATTTCCTTGTCCTTTTCTAGCACAACAAGGCTAGGAATCCCGTACACATCCCAGAGTTTGGCTAGATCCATGTACTGGTCACGGTCCACTCGAATAAAGGTGAACTCTGGATTTGTCTCCTCAATCTCTGGCAAGGCAGGATAGATATAACGACAATCGCCACACCAGTCCGCCACAAAAAGGAAGACCTTCTTGCCATCTTGCTCGACAAAACCTGCTAGCTCTTCTATATTACTGGGAATAATCATAAGGCTTCCTCCTCATAGACTAGGTCTTCATTTTCATAGACAAAGGTATAGTGACGACCATCCTCAAAAATGACTCCTCCGACCAGTCGCTCTAGGCTACTTTCGTAGACTTGAACATAGAGAGTCGCAATCTCACCCATATCTGAGAAAAGTTCGCGCACGATAGCGGTCAACTCTTCTTGAGTCTTCATGAGTTTGTGGTTATCTGCTGCTTTTTTAGCCCCTAAAGCAAGGGCACTTAGACCAGCCACAGTCAAGCCAGTCATCCATAATTTCTTAGCTTTCATACCATTCATTGTAACACAAAAAGGGCTCTAGGACAAATAGGGAAGCCGTATACGAGCAAGGAAAATCTCTTCCCTCAGTGAGTCTAATTCTTATTGCCAAGCGCCTGAGTTCCTGAATGAATTAAAAAACCTCTGAGATTCTTCTCAAAGGTTCGAATTTTGCTAATTGCTGTTCTCAACCGCTGCAGTAACAAAGGCAGTGTAGAGTTCTTCTGGGCGGTTTGGACGACTGGAAAGTTCAGGGTGATACTGACAAGCCACGAAGAATTTATTTTCAGGAATTTCCACGATTTCTACCAAACGATTGTCTGGAGAAACTCCTGAAAAGACAAATCCTGCTGCTTCAAACTGTTCGCGAAAGGCGTTGTTAAACTCATAACGGTGACGGTGACGGCGTTGCACTACTTCTTGATTATGGTAAGCAGCCGCAGCCTTAGAGCCACGTTTCAACTTAGACGGATAAAGTCCCAAACGAAGGGTTCCACCCATATCCTCAACATCAACCTGGTCACGCATAATATCAATGATAGGGTATTTTGTATCTGGTGCAAGTTCAGCAGAATTAGCACCTTCAAGACCCAAAACGTGACGAGCAAACTCGATACAAGTCAACTGCATTCCCAAGCAGACTCCCAACATTGGAACATCATTTTCACGCGCATAACGGATGGCTTGGATTTTCCCTTCCGTACCACGTTGACCGAAACCGCCTGGTACGATGATTCCGTCCGCATCAGACAAGAGTTCTGCCACATTCTCTGCTGTCACATTATTGGCGTTGATCCAATTAATCTTCACTTCTGCGTCGTTGGCATAACCAGAGTGTTTCAAAGCTTCAACCACTGAGATGTAGGCATCTTGCAACTCCACATACTTACCAACGAGGGAAATCTTAACTTGTTTTTTCAGGTTCATGACCTTGTCCACCATGGCTGACCACTCTGTCATATCCGCTGCTGGTGCGTCTAGTTTCAAATGGTCACAGACAATTTGGTCCATACCTTGTGCCTGCAAATTCAATGGAATTTGGTAAAGGTGTTCGACATCCAAAGACTCGATAACAGCTTCTGGTGCCACGTCACAGAACTGAGCTAGTTTATTTTTAATTCCTTGACCAGCTGGTTTTTCTGTACGAATGACCAACATATTTGGCTGGATTCCCAAACCGCGCAATTCTTTTACAGAATGTTGAGTTGGCTTGGTCTTCATCTCACCAGCAGCCTTTAGATAAGGAAGCAAGGTTGTGTGGATATACATAACATTATCTGCACCCACATCTGCCTTCATCTGACGAAGGGCCTCTAGGAATGGCAAGGACTCGATATCCCCAACGGTTCCACCAACCTCTGTGATAATGACATCAGAGTCTGTCGTTAGAGCGGCACGCTTGATTTTCTCTTTCAAAGCATCTGTGATATGAGGAATGACTTGAACAGTTGCCCCAAGGTATTCTCCACGACGTTCTTTACGAAGAACTTCACTGTAGATTTTACCAGTTGTCACGTTGGAATATTTGTTGAGATTAATATCGATGAAACGTTCATAGTGACCCAAGTCCAAATCTGTCTCAGCACCATCATCTGTCACAAAAACTTCTCCGTGCTGGTAAGGACTCATGGTTCCCGGATCGATATTGATATAAGGGTCAAACTTCTGAATAGTCACCTTTAGACCACGATTTTTCAAGAGACGGCCTAGACTTGCTGCGACAATCCCTTTCCCAATAGACGATACCACACCACCAGTTACAAAAATATATTTCGTAGACATAGATTCCTCTTTCTAAAATGCTCAAGGCCTTGTTAACTACGAGGGGAAATAGAAAACAAGACCCTTATGAATAACGACTTTTCAAGAAAACTTCCTGAAAAACAAAAATAGCTCCCTAGTAACTAGGGAGCCCCGGCCTCTAAAAGAGGTGCCCGAACAATATGATACCTTAAAGCAGATCATTTGTCAACCCGAATCAGTAAAACCTGAAAATAAGAAGATTACTTTCAGAAAACCAACTAAAGATCCGCATCCAAACGGATGACCTGCTCAAGCAACAAAAAAGGAGATCAGGCGATCTCCTCTGTGAAGTCTTTTACTCTTCTTCACTCGTTTCAGCGTCATCGTCAGAAAACTCGTCGTCTTCTTCGTTAAGATCCACGTCTTCACCCAAGTCATCTGGAGCGATTTCGTTGATTTCTGCATCGTAAGCTTCCACTTCATTTTTCTCATCATCTGGATTTTCATCATCGTATGAAAGAGCTGGATCTGCTTCGTATGCATCTTCGTCTTCTGGATCATCTGCATTGTAGTCAATGGCATCTGAATCACCGTCCATAAAGGCATTGACACGTTTTTTCTTAGCTTTTGGAGCTACTTCATCGTCGTCACTTTCTTCAAGAGCGATGATTTCTTCGTCGATTTCGTCTACGCCATACCATGAACGAAGCCCCCATTTGTTGTCTCCGAGAGAGATGAAGCTACCGTCAAAGTTCAACTCTGTGTAGAACAAAGGCAAAGCTTCGCGGATATCGCTGTTTGATGTTCCAAGGTAGTTTTGAATTTCATTTACAAGATCGCTAAAATGCATCTCATGATCGCGACCACGAAGTTCCAAGATAGCACGCGCTACCTCAATCATAGATAGTTCACTTTTTTCTTGCCCAGCAAATACTTCTAATTCCAAAGCGTTTCTCCTCATTTTTACTACTATCGCCAGAGCGAACAGACTCTGAACTCATTTTATCATGTACTCTTTATTGTACGATAATTTTGCGGAATAGTCAAAGGTTAAATTACAGGACTTTTTATTTCCTTGCTACCCCAGCCGATGGTGTCGTGAGGTGGGTTCTCGGTATCAATCCAGATGAATTCGATGCCGATGATATATGAAATTAATCTGCAATACTATACTTCTCAGGATGGTTCGAACTTACAGAATTTGTCATGTAGTAACCTGCTTTCTAGAAATTAGTTAGTTTTTAAAAATAGATTTGAGCAAATTTAGTATGCCTTTCTTGTTTTGATTTTTTTTATTTAGTATATCATAAAGTTCTGTTATCTTTTGTCTCGATTCTATTTGAAATGATTCAAATTTTTGATAATCAGTCACAGTATTTTGTTTATTAGAATAAAACTCCTCTGAATTTTCTATGAATTTGGTGAATCGATCGTAAAATTCTGTATCTAAAAATCTATATGGCGATGATTTCTTTCTAAGATTTTTCAAAACTGAAAGTAATCCATCAATTCCGGTTTCGTCTATTCTGTTAGAATCATGATTAAATCTCAGTTTGGCTTCGGCCTTAGGAATAGTTAATTTCATATAAGAAAAATATATATCTTGAAAAAGCTTTGATTCAGATTCTCTCTTTAACCTTCGATTTTCTAAATAAAATGTAGCTATTATGGCTATACAGGAGACAATAATCGCAACTATCGAAAGCCAGTCACTTAGCTTTACACCTTGACTGGGTATATTTGTCACATCTGTCATTAGTCAAAACTCTCCCAAAAACCTTTTTCCAATCCGGGAAATTCCGAATGTATTTTGAATTTCTCTTTCACTTTTTCCAATCCTAGTTTCTCTATTTCACTCGCCAATAATCCTTGTGGAAAAGAGGAGGCGAATGACCTAATTTGTGGAGGGAACTCTAAAATAACCTCACTTTCACCCTCAATGTTATTTGCTATCTGCTTATCATAGATTTCAACGCCAAACGGTCTCCCAGATAAACTAATCAACGATTTATCTTTAAAGTATAATTTAATATTTTTCATCAATGTACCTCCTCTAGGATAAAATTTAAATTATATGCAACTCCTGGTAAGAATACTTTACTTATCCCTAGAGTCATTGTTTCAGGAACGGATTGTAAAAAAGAATCCTTATTAAACCCTATAAATCCATCAGAGTCTTGTTTAAGTAGTTCTTTTTTGAAATTTAGTATTTCTTTGCCACTCATCATATAACAATAATCTTCATGAGTGAAATTTTGAATTGATTTAATTAAATCAGTCATACCTTTTCCGCCATTATTGTAATTTTCCAGTCTTCCTGAAATTTTATCTTGTATGGAAGCTAAATTCCAAAAATGTTCTTCGTTATAGCAATCATTGAAATAAGATTGGTGAGTATCATATGCGACTTTAATTTTTTGGTATCTAATACTTTTAGATAAGTCTGTATTTAGAATTTTATTCTTAACCTTATCACCAAAGTTTGTGTTTGAAAAATTAAGTACTGCAATATTTACAGCTCCAAACTTCTTTCCTTGTTTTTGGGAATGTGTGAAATCATGTGTGATATCAATATCTAATAGACAATCCCCTTCTCCATGTTCAGTAGCATTACCTACCAATTCTCCAATAGTGTTAGCAAGTTTTGTAACCATAATTTCATCATATTGTATCCGTCTAAAATTATCACTAAACTCAAATTGATTACTAAGGAATAAAATCAAGTCACTCGTAAGTTTTGAAAGATAAGAATTTGACTTAGGGGAAACCAATCTCCTATATTTTACTGTCCTTCTACTAATAAAATTGAATTCTTTTTTAAACGTATTTTCTCTACACTGTTTGTTTGGAGAGAAAATATTACTAAGTTCATTGAGAACCATAAGAGGCGAGTGTTCAATACCTTTCGTATCAATCGTTGAATCAGTAATAAGTTTTACAGTTACTGAATATCCTAAATTCAACATTTCATACACTAAACACTCTAAAACTATATAGCTTAACTTATCAGCAACAGTTACTTTCCCAATATTAAGGATTATAGGTAATTTTAACCGCGTAGTCCTTACTGTATTTAAAAAATCAATAATATTTTTAATAACTACGTCATTTAAAAAATTCGTTCTATTTATAAATTGAAAATATTTTTTTCCATTTTTAGTTAAGAGAATATTCGAGATTCTACGTGACCCTTGTATACCAAGTAATAGATTAATGTTATTCAATAGCTATCCCTCAACAACCAACTTCTTCATCTCATCAATACGAGCGACAGTCGCGTCGTATTTAGCTTGATAGTCGGCTTGTTTGTCGCGTTCTTTTTGGACGACTTCTGGTTTGGCGTTGGCTACGAAGCGTTCGTTAGAGAGCTTCTTGCCAACCATATCCAGTTCTTTTTGCCATTTAGCCAGTTCCTTGTCGAGACGAGCCAGTTCTTCTTCGACATTGAGGAGGTCTGCGAGCGGCAGGTAGATTTCTGCTCCTGTGATGACACTTGACATAGCGAGTTCAGGTGCAGGAATAGTTGATGCGATTTCCAAGTGTTCTGGATTTGTGAAGCGTTTGATGTAGTTAACATTGCTGTTAAAGAAGGCTTCCAAGTCGCTATCGCTTGTCTTAACTAGAATCGTGATTGGTTTACTTGGTGCTACGTTTACTTCCGCACGCGCATTACGAACGGCACGGATCAGGTCTTTGAGACTCTCTACACCAGTGTGGGCAGCAAGGTCATCAAAAGCTGGATTAACAGTTGGGTAAGCAGCTGTGACGATAGAACCTTCTGAGATTTGTCCAAAGATTTCCTCTGTCACGAATGGCATGATTGGGTGAAGGAGACGAAGTATCTTGTCCAAAGTGTAAAGGAGAACAGAACGTGTGATAACTTTCTCTTCTTCATTTTCGCTGTAAAGCACTTCCTTGGTCAGCTCCACATACCAGTCCGCAAACTCATCCCAGATGAAGTTGTAGAGGATGTGTCCGGCTACACCAAACTCAAACTTATCAAAGTTTTCAGTAACCTTGCCGATAGTTTCATTGAGGTTGTGGAGAATCCAGCGGTCTGTAACATTTCCAGCTTCCTTGTTGACAACTTTTTCGACATTGGCAGTTGCTTGCTCAAGGGTCAAGCCTTCATTGTTCATGAGGATGTAGCGAGAAATATTCCAGATCTTGTTAATAAAGTTCCATGAAGCATCCATTTTCTCGTAAGAGAAGCGCACGTCTTGCCCTGGTGCAGAACCGTTTGAAAGGAACCAACGAAGGCTATCTGTTCCGTACTTATCAATAACATCCATTGGATCAATCCCGTTACCGAGAGATTTCGACATCTTGCGTCCTTGCTCATCACGAATGAGACCATGAATCAAGGCATTTTTGAATGGCGACTTGCCAGTAAATTCCAAACCTTGGAAAATCATCCGAGACACCCAGAACGGAATAATATCATAACCAGTCACCAAAGTTGATGTTGGATAATAACGTTTGAAGTCTTCTGAGTCGACATCTGGCCAGCCCATGGTTGAGAATGGCCAAAGGGCCGAACTGAACCACGTATCCAAGACGTCTTCGTCTTGAGTCCATCCGTCACCTTCTGGATCTTCTTCGCCGACATATATTTCACCCTCAGCATTATACCAAGCAGGGATTTGGTGACCCCACCAGAGCTGACGAGAGATGACCCAGTCATGGACATTTTCCATCCATTGAAGGAAGGTATCGTTGAAACGAGGTGGGTAGAATTCTACCTTATCGTCTGTGTCTTGGTTGGCAATGGCATTCTTCGCCAATTGGTCCATCTTGACGAACCACTGCGTAGACAAGCGTGGCTCCACGACAACACCTGTACGCTCTGAGTGACCAACACTGTGGACACGTTTTTCGATTTTAACAAGGGCACCGATTTCTTCCAACTTAGCAACGACTGCCTTACGAGCTTCAAAACGGTCCATGCCAGCAAACTCAAAGGCCAAGTCATTCATAGTTCCATCGTCGTTCATGACGTTGACTTGTGGCAAGTTATGACGTTGACCAACCAAGAAGTCGTTTGGATCGTGGGCAGGCGTGATTTTCACGACACCAGTACCAAACTCAGGATCTGCATGCTCATCCCCAACGATTGGGATCAGTTTGTTAGCGATTGGAAGGATGACGTTTTTACCAATCAAGTCCTTGTAGCGTGGGTCTTCTGGATTGACCGCAACAGCAACGTCTCCAAACATAGTTTCAGGACGAGTAGTCGCAACTTCAAGGGCGCGTGAGCCATCTTCCAGCATGTAGTTCATGTGGTAGAAGGCACCTTCGACGTCCTTGTGAATCACCTCGATATCAGAAAGGGCTGTGCGAGCTGCTGGGTCCCAGTTAATGATAAACTCACCACGGTAGATCCAGCCTTTCTTGTAAAGGTCCACAAAGACCTTGCGAACAGCTTTTGACAAACCTTCGTCAAGAGTGAAACGCTCACGAGAGTAGTCTACAGAGAGCCCCATCTTGCCCCATTGTTCCTTGATAGTCGTCGCATATTCGTCTTTCCATTCCCAGACTTTATCTAGGAATTTTTCACGACCGAGGTCGTAACGGCTAATACCCTCACCACGCAAGCGCTCCTCAACCTTAGCTTGAGTCGCAATCCCCGCGTGGTCCATACCTGGAAGCCAAAGCGTATCAAAACCTTGCATCCGTTTTTGACGGATAATGATATCCTGCAAAGTCGTATCCCAAGCGTGACCAAGGTGGAGTTTCCCAGTTACGTTTGGTGGTGGAATCACGATAGAATAAGGCTTAGCCTTTTTATCGCCAGAAGGCTTGAAAACATCCGCATCAAGCCATTTTTGGTAACGACCAGCCTCAACCTCGGCTGGATTGTATTTAGGTGAAAGTTCTTTAGACATGTGTGTGTCCTTTCTAGTTAATTTCTAAGCTACTTTGATAAGCATCTAAAATATCAATAGTATCTCTTATAATAGGGCTCTGTGTGGCTTTGTAAAGAGATTTATCCCCAATAATATAAAACTCTTCTTTAGCCCTAGTCGCTGCAACGTTTAAAATATTGGGTTCAGAGACAGCCCAGCGAGCAGCTCCCTCACTCATATTATCTGCTCCAAGCACAAAATATACAATCTTATTTTCTTTTCCTTGGAAAGTATGTACCGTCCCTACATTTATAGGTTTTCCATTTTCCCGCTTTGTGAAACCGATTTTATCTAGTTCTTTTGCTAGTTGAACCGATACATTTTTAAAAGGAGTAATAACATAAATATCATCAAATTCCTCATGTCTTTTCTGCAACTCTTCTTTCAAATAATCAGCTTGCTCAGGAACAAATTTATCCTTAGCACCTCCACCAACGTCAAACCATTCTCCCAGACCTCGAGCCTCTTCCTTTCCTTGAACCATTAAATTATCATAAGAAATTTTATTGGAAATACTGAACATCGGATCACTAGAACGACGATGAACCCAGAGAGGAAGTCCTATCCATGTCCCATCTTGTTTTTTAAAACCATATCTACTAGCAGAATCCATCAATTCTTGCGTTGATGATACAAGATATCTAGAGGCTATCTTGTGGTGCTGTGCTAAAAATCCTAAAATATTTTTATCCATAGTCTGTACTGGTTGTATTTGAGAAGGATCTCCAACAGCCATAATACGTTTACTTCTAAAAATAGCCCCCACACTTGCTTGAGGTAATGCCTGACCAGCTTCATCAATAAATACATTACCGATACTATTTTCAGGCAAACACCGAAACATGGAATTAAAGCTTGCAAAAGTTGTACTAATAACTGGAACAGTGAAATTGACCCAATCCCACGCAGCTTTATATAAATCACTAGCATTATCTCTCATTGAATAGTTTTGAGGCTTCTCCCAAATCCATAATGCTTTTTCAAAATGCTTTTTATTGTCATATATAAATTGCTTCCTAACTGCCAGTGCTTTAATAAACAAACGACTCTGCTCTTCTCGATAGTCATCATCAAACCAAAAATTTGATACTTGTAGTTCTTCATATGGAACAGAAAAATTCAACTTTTTAACAGGGTATGTAGCAAGTTCCGATTGTAATTTCAAAATTTTTTCCTGATGACGAATTAATTTATATTCTTGTTTAGATTTCCATTCATTATACCTCTGTTGCCTTTGACTCAATTGATTTAATTCAAGTTCATGCATTTTTATCTCTTTTTGCAAACCGTGGCAATATTGACTTTCATCATGTACTTTCTTCAGTTCTGCTTTTAGACTTTCATTAGCTTGATTCAATCTCGTAAAATAAGTATCTAATTTCGATGGTGTGAAAAGTCTTTTTAACCATAAGAAACGTGGAGCTTGTAATTTTATCAACTCAACATCTTGTGCTGCTATCTGTTTGTTAACATTTAACATAGAAATAAGACGCTCATGCTCAAACAGCTCAGATTCTATTTCCTTTTTACTATTTTCTAATTGAATATGTTTATCCCGTATTTTAGATAGTTCTGAACGTCTTTGGGCATCATCCTGATGAAACTCTATCTCAACCTGCTGGTAAGCATTTTTCAATTTCACATGCAATCGAATCTTATCTGCTATATCTTGCATCTTTTCTCTTTTATCAAATAGCTTCTGATATTGAATTTTAAACTCTTCGTATACTGATGGATTCGATTGAAATTTATCCGAATTCAACTCTTGTCGTATTGCTTTTAAAACATTTTGCAGACGGTCTCTATTCTGTTTTTTTCCACCTTCTATCGAAAACAATCCCCAATATTTTTTGTCGTTAGAAACATCTTCATCTTCTAACAATAAATCATTACTGATTTCAGTAAAATAATCAATTTTCTTTAATTCATCTAACCAATTTAATTTCTGATAAATTTCTTTTCTTTGGGGTAATTCATTAACAATATTTTTAACAGCACCATTATTAGAACTTGCAACTACGATTCCTTTTTCTGCAATTTCTTTTGGTAATTTTGCAATAAGATAAGGGTTGTCATGACAAACTAGATTCCCTTTAAGTTCAGGAGTCGATAATTCACTAATAATCCTCGCCTGTTCCGTTACCAGATCTGCAAAAACATCTTTTAAAAGTGTCGTTTTACCAGTCCCCGGAGGACCATTGACACTTCTTATATCCTCATCCGCATTTGAAGCCAGATTTACAGCAACTTGTTGCATCATGGAAAGAGGATATTCAGGGTTACTAGGAAATCTTCCTAATGGATAATTTTTCGGTTCAAGTATAGTTTCTAAATCTTTGGGATTAAAATAGGATGATTCTTTATTGCCGTCCAAATTAACCCTTACAGAATCGAATCCTGATAAATAACGATTGAGATTTTCATTATAAATTGATTTTGCATATTTCAAATCCTTTAGAAAAAATGAATGTAAATTTATTTCATCAGCAAAATTCTTAACAAAATAATATCTGCAATCACTTGGTGAAATCTCATACTTTTTGAGAAGTTTACTAAAAACTTCGTTGAACTCTCCATCAAGAAACTCCTGACCTAATTGTTCTCGAAGCTCATTTTCTGCTATTAAGAAATCTTTAGGCAATTCCCCATTTTTGAAAATTTGCCCACTCATGGTTAAAAAAAACTTATCAGCTAAGAACTTCAAATCTTTATCAAAGTATAGAGCAAAAGTAAATTTATAAGAAGCTCTTCCCAATTCTTCCTCCGTCGCCTTTAAATTGTATTTGCCTCTTAACACTTCAATAATTTTTCGAAAAGGGAAAATTCCACAATAAACAGCAATCCCTGAACTGGATTTTAATTTTTGACGTTTAAAAAAATCTTTTAATATTGATTGATAATCATCACCTTGAAAAATCTTATACTTAGAATCACTTTTTTCAATATTCCCTTCTGATAATTGTTCTACTGTAATCCAAGCATCTAATATTTGATTATGACTACTTCTCATCATGTCTCCCTTAAAGCATATAAAAACAAGAATATATCTTACTCATTAAAAACTCTCCCACTCACTCCTCAGCAAGCCGTATCTCAAATCGTCACAGCGGTTGCCTTGGGCATCTTTACGGTCTCGGATTCGAGCTTCTAAGGTAAAGCCAAGTTTCTCTGCGACTCGTTGACTTTGAAGGTTATACCCAAAGCAAGTCAGTTCAATCTTATGAAGACCCAGTTCTTTAAAAGCTAGGTCAATCAAGGCATGCGCTGCTTCTGGAACATAACCTAGACCCCAATGGTCTGGATGTAAGATATAGCCAATCTCCAAGACATCATCCTCGTGACGACGAGGGAAATCAACAGAGCCGATGACCTTATCGGTTCCTTTAGCGACAATTCCATAGCCCGCTGGAAGATCGTTCTTTTCATTACGCTCGGGCAGAATATGCTCCAGATAATAAATCTCATCTTCCAAGCTCTTGACGGGCGGAAAGCCTGCTGGGTAGGAAACTTCTGGCCTGCTGGCATAGTCAAAGATATCCACAACATCAGCCACGGTACGGACTCGCAAGACTAGCCGTTCGGTTTCTAAACGTTCTGGCAATGTTGCTCTTGTCATCCTTCTACCTCGCTTTCTACAAAAAATCGCCCCTGCCATCTACATGACAGGGACGAATGTGCTTATCCGCGGTACCACCCAATTTCGGGCAGAGCCCGCATCTTTAGTCTTTATAATAAAAAGACAAAATTATTTCATTTTTTATCCATCAGCAACCAGTTTTGACACATTTGTGGACTTCTCAGCGCCGCCACTTTCTGTAAAATGTGGGATTCAAAACACCTCTGATGGCTTTATTGTAGCAAGTTTTTGACGGAAATGCAAGGGACAAGAAAAATTACTTGAAGCTGATTCCGTGTTCTTTTAATTTCTTAATCGTAGCTGGGCCGATTCCCTTCAAGGCAAGGAGTTCTTTTTCAGTCCAGTTTTTGAAGTCAGAAGCTGACTTGATCCCTTCATCATAGAAAGTCTTAGCACGATCTACTGAGAGGCCACCCAAAGTCGCTGCAAAATCTTCTACTGAATTCGCCACTTTTTGAGCTTGTTCCTTGGTCGCTTCTACTGCTTGTTCCACTTTTTTAGAGACGACTTTTCCTGCTTGGCTGGCAGATTTTTCTGCGTGTTTCACGACTTTCTTGGTCTCTTCTACAACCTTGGTCACTGTAGTTGAAAATGCACCTGAACGACGAAGGCTATTTCGCAATTGTTTTTTACGTTGGAGTTTCTTTGACATGATAAAATCCTTTCAATAAAAAATCCCTGCTCTGACAAGGATTTAATAAAGATATTCTATCAAGATTTTGGCAAAAAATCAAGAAAGTATCTGTATTTTAATAGTTTCGTTCACCAAACAAGCCTTCTGGCAAATCATGAAATCCCTTGCCCGCCTTGAAATTTTCAAACTTACCAAGCAAAAACTGATAAGCATCCAAACGGCTCTCGTAGCGAATCATGGCATCTTTGGCACGTTCGTCTTGGTCTTCTTCGTAGACTTTTTGACTTTCCTTGTGCGCCATGTCGTTGATCATGATCTGGGTATTGACCCAGGCCTCAAATTCCTTCATAAATTCTTGTTCGTAACTCATTGCTTCTCCTTATTCTAATCCACGGAAATAGTCCGTATCAATCTCTCGGTAGGGCTGGATATCCTGAACATACTCCAACACGCCTTGGAATTCCCCGTTTTCATCGTGTACTGCAGCATAGGTGATATGGACAAACTTGCCTCGTGACTCTGACTTGAACCACATTTCATACTTGTCCTTGACCCCTTCACGAAGACCTTTCATAACGGCCTTCACCTTGTCTAAGTACTTGGGCGGATGGCAGAGTTCTACATTGCGTCCGACTTGGGACGGTGTCCGTTTGAAAATCATCTCATCAGCCGGCGTATTGTCATTGTAATACTGGAAAATATCGTCTTTATTGACAAAGGTAATCTCCATAGGGAGGTGATTGAGGATGAGGTTGGCCTGCTCGACCGAGAGATAGCCATTGCCAAAAGCCTGTTGACTATGGCGGTCCAGCACTGCTTCCTTTTCCTTAGGGGTAAAGGTAATGGTAAACTGACCTTCTGGCGTATCGATAACTTGCTGAACTTGACCTTCAGCCGTATCTAGTGGCACAGGCTCCTCTGCGCTCTTTTCCTCAACGAAACTCTGGCGTTCTGGCACCCATTTCTCTGACGGACGGATGATGGCATAGCCGTAGGCATCGCTCTCCTCCGCAATCTGAATCCAGTCATCCTGGGTGAAGGACTCAAGAAGAATCATGAGGAGGATGGACTCTTCCTTGAAAATCATACTTTCAAACTCTGTCGCAAAAGCTTCAAAGGCCTCCTTTACAGTGGAAATCGCCACTTCTGGTAGTGCCTTAGCCGTCGCTAGAGCTGTCTGAAAGAGTTCTCTGATTTGATCATCCACTCCCCACATAACTTTTGGAGGTGAATCGTGACCATAGCGCTCCATGATGGGAAAAAAGAGCTCTTCCTTGCGCTGATAGTGGATGTCAAATTGCCCCAAAAGTCCCATTTGACGGACCAACCCCTTGCGCATCTCCACAAGCATTTCTTCATCTTCCATAGTCTCATAGGTATCTAACAATCTCCGAATGCGAATCAAGGCTGCACGGAGGGCCAGATTTTCATCCTTGAAGACGCGAACGGGGTGGCCAGGATGCTCGGTATCCTCTACTTCGACACCCTTTACTGCATTTTTAAAAAGATTAGCATGGACATCACAGAGCTCCATGACATCTTCAAAGGTGACACCTGAGTCTGAGTTCATCAGCTCGTGCTCCATGAGGGAAATCTCGATGGCTGAAACACCCGTAAAAGTCGCATCAAAACGCTCCTGAACTGATTCAGGAGAGGCACCATTGTGCAATTCTAGTAAAATATCCCGTAGGATATGAATCCGTTCATCTGCCATTAGTCTAATCCAATCACTTCATAGCCGTTCGCTTCTAGCGTGCGGACAATCTTGTCCATAGGAGTTCCTTCAAGTTTAGAACCCTGCTTAAGCGATACTTTGCGACCGACTGTGTTGCGCATCAAGGGATTAGCAAGTGGTTTAAAACCGAGCTCCACTAGGATTTCCAAAACTTCTGGGTGCTTGTCTACCACTTCTGCAACGGGAATTGACACATCGATGATATTATCCATGACGACCTCCATGTATTTTCTAATACTCTTCGAAAATCTCTTCAAACCACATCAGCGTCGCCTTGCCGTACTCAAGTACAGCCTGCAGCTAGTTTCCTAGTTTGCTCTTTGATTTTCATTGAGTATAAAATGATTTTACTGCTTATATTATACCATATGGGAAGAGATTAAAAAACTAGCAGTGGAGTTCCTGCTAGCTTCTTTCATTTCAAGTTATTCCTTATCATCTGGTTTTGCGAGCCACTGGGCTACATCCATCAGCTTGTCAGCAAGCAGTACTTTCCCGAAACCTACTAGAGCATTGTCATCTTTTTTCATGTTCTTCAGGACTTTGATGCTTTGCATCACGAAAAAGTAATTCCCGTAAGTCTTGGTCAGAATTTTAATGAATCCCATATTACTCACCTTCGATGATTTCGACCTCTTTTCGGATAGTATCAACGTCTCTTTGATATTGTTCTTCATTATAGTTAACTAATTTAGATAACTCCTGTTGCAAGCTTTCCCCCATCGGTTTCATGGTCGCAAAGGTTAAGCCACCTGAAATAATGCCACCTAGGATAGGAATGAATTTCCCCATTCCTTTGGCTAGGCCTCCTTTTGTCAGATTAACACCAAAAATTTTCAAAACTTTTTTCAAAATTGGATACCAGAGCGTCTTTGTCAAGGCTTTCTGAGGAACAGTTTTCATCACTTGCTTAGCAACAGCAACACCTCCTGCTCGAAGCAAGGCAGCTGTACCATTTACCCCAAGCATGACACCAAGATATAGCAAGAGGGTATTTTGAGCATCCTCACTTAATTCATCACGAGAAGCCCAAAGGTCATCGTAACCGTAAATATACCCCAATTCTTGAGCTAATTTTAATGAAAAAGCATAAAATTGAGCTACATCTGCTGGTATGGTAATTGCCATGGCAAGACCTCCAGGTAGGCCTGCTAAAACCGAGGTCCCACTGGCCAGCAAGACATTATCCATAATACAAGCATTAGCAACTCTATCTAAGATTTCCTGAGATAGCAAGCTAGAAGGACCCTGCTCCAATAATGTTGAGATATCCTTCGGATCTAATTCTTTAGAAAACTTGTCCACTAAAAATTTTGAACGATCAACTTTCACAACAGGTAGTTTCACCACTTGTTCCAATACTTGCATAGCTAGATCTTGTTCAGCCATTTCAATCTCCTTATTTCTTTTTTTTCACATCTTATCATATCATACTATAAGAAAAATATAAAGCCTTTTCAAAAAAATCATTTGTTTAACTTTCTTTTTTACAGATTATTGCCTCGTCATATCTGGCACTCCAGTAACAAAAAAGAGGGTTCCCCCTCTTTCTTAGTTCTTATCCAGATTGCGTAACATCTCGTCAATCTTGTTTCCATATTCGATGGATTCGTCTTTGACGAAGGTTAAATCTGGGATTTTGTACAATTTCAAATTGCGACCAAGTTCACGTTTGATGGTACCAGTTGCTTTTTCAAGCCCGATTTGAGCTTTTTGGTTATCCGAAGCAAGGTTACTCAAAATGGTGTAGTAAACCTTGGCAACAGACAGGTCACCCAGCATCTGAACATCTGTGATGGTCACACCTTGGACACGCGGATCACGGACTTTCTTTTGCAAAATCTCATTGACTTCACGCTTGATTTCCATGCCCACACGATCCGTACGGAAATGATTTGCCATGATATTCCTTTCTCTACTTTGAACCAAAAGCTAGGCCAGCAGACCTAGCTATTTCTGTTAGATAGAGGAACTAGAGCCATTTGAATCTAGGAAACAAGCCTTAGATAGAACTAAGGGTTCATCAAGGCGCTGTTGACGACGAGTCAAATTGGCTATCGTTTCTCTATTATCGTTTGATTTCTTCCATGACATAAGCCTCAATCACATCATCAGTCTTGATATCATTGTAGCCATCAATCATCAATCCACCTTCACGACCGTTTGTAACTTCTTTGACGTCGTCTTTGTAGTGTTTCAAGCTTGCGAGTTCGCCATCATAGATTACGACACCGTCACGGATAACACGGACTTTAGAATCACGGGTAACCTTACCGTTGATAACCATGAATCCACCGATAGTTCCGACTTTAGATACCTTAAAGGTTTCACGGATAACTGCTTCACCGATAACTTTTTCTTCGAATTCAGGATCAAGCATCCCTTTCATGGCTTCTTCCATCTCTTCGATAACCTTATAGATAATGCTGTGGAGACGGATTTCTACATCGTCAGCTTCAGCTTGTTGACGCGCTTGTGGTGTAGGGCGTACGTTGAAACCAACGATAAAGGCATTTGAAGCTTCGGCAAGAGTCACGTCAGATTCATTGATGGCACCGACTGCCGAGTGAACGATAGTAACTTTCACACCTTCCACATCGATTTTTTGAAGTGAGGCAGAAAGGGCTTCAACAGATCCTTGTACGTCGGCCTTGATGATAACATTGACTGACTTGAGCTCACCAGCTTTAAGCGTATCAAAGAGGTTTTCAAGGCTGACACGTTGAGTAGCTTGACGTTGTTTCATGAGGGCACGTTTTGCACGTTCTTCACCGGCCGCACGCGCAGATTTTTCATCTTCGTAAACGGCAAAGTGGTCACCCGCCATTGGCGCTTCGTTCAAACCTGTGATAGAAACTGGTGTTGACGGACCTGCAACCTTAACACGACGACCAAGGTCATTGGTCATAGCACGGACACGACCGAAGGTATTTCCGACAACGATTGGGTCTTGGACATTCAAGGTACCTTGTTGAACAAGAAGGGTTGCGACCGCACCTTTCCCTTTATCCAAGCGCGCTTCGATAACCGTACCGATAGCACGCACTGTTGGGTCTGCCTTGAGTTCTTGGATTTCAGCTACAAGAAGGACTGTTTCCAACAATTCTTCGATATTTTGGTTGAATTTAGCTGAGATTTCAACAAATTCAGAATCTCCACCCCAAGCTGTTGACATAACCCCATGCTCTGCCAATTCACCGATAACACGTTCTGGGTTGGCACCTGGTTTATCAATCTTATTGATGGCTACGATAATTGGAACGTTCGCTGCTTTTGAGTGGTTGATGGCTTCAATAGTCTGAGGCATAACCCCGTCGTCGGCCGCTACAACCAAGATAGTAATATCGGTAACAGATGCACCACGCGCACGCATAGAAGTAAAGGCCGCGTGTCCTGGTGTATCAAGGAAGGTAATCTTCTTGCCATTTTCCACGATTTGGTAAGCACCGATATGCTGCGTGATACCACCTGCTTCACCTGTCGCTACACGAGAGTTACGAAGGGTATCCAAGAGGGTTGTCTTACCATGGTCAACGTGTCCCATGATGGTTACAACTGGTGGACGCTCAACCAATTCATCTTCGTTAAGATAGCCATCTTCGACAAAGAAACGTTCGATGTCGGCATTATCCACTTCAACCTTTTGTTTGGCTTCGATACCGTAATCCACCATGAGGAGTTCGATGGTTTCCCCATCCAAGGATTGGTTTTGTGTAGCCATGACACCCATCATAAAGAGTTTCTTAACGATTTCAGCTGGTTCACGTTTGATACGTTTTGCGATTTCCGCAACAGTCATACCATCTGTATACTCAAATTCTGTTGGCAATTCATGGAACTTACGCTCTGTAACAGGTTTTGGAGTCTGGTTACGGTTGTTTTGCTTGTTCCCTTTTTTATTTTTCTTGTTGTTATTCCAGTTACTATTTCTTTGATTTCTCACTTGATTCTGACTACTTCGATTCTTTTGTTGTTTTCTAGGACCATCTTCTTCGTGATCATAATCATCACGTTCTTTGTCTGGTCGAGCTTGTTTTTTACGACGTGTATCCACTGGCGCTTCTTTCGCTACAGGAGCTACTGTTACTGCTGGCTGCGTTTGTTCAGCTAGCTTAGCAGCTTCTTCAAAGATTTCCTCTGGCTCCTTGCGTTTGTTAGCTTGAGCCAAGGCTTCTTTGGCAGCTTGCGATTGTTTGAAGCGCTCCTCGCTTGAGCGTGCGTACTCTGCATTTTGCTCTGCTTTTAGGGCTGCTGCACGGGCTTTAAAGTCAACACGTGGTCCAGCTTGTTTTGGCTGGAAGTCTTGTTGCTGACGGCGATCATTGCCACGATTCCCTTGACCTTGTGGTTTTTTCCCTTGGTCGTTGAATCGGCGATTGTCGCGGTTCCCTTGACCAGGTTTACCACCATTACGGCCGTCATTTTTCTGACGGTTGCCGTTTTGTTGTTGGTCACGGTTGTTGCCCTTGTTTTGTTTGCGTCGCTCTGCCTGCTCTTTGGCACGAGCCTCACGCTCCGCCTTGAAGTTTCGACTCTGTGGTCTTGCGGCCACTACTTTTTCTTCCTTAGGAGCTGCAGGTGTAGCTGATTTGCTTTCTTCCTTTGCGGCAGCTGGTTTAGATGATGCAGGCTTTTCAGCTTTCTTTTCTACACTTGCTTTTGGTGCTGCAGGTTTTGCTTCTGCCTTAGGAGCAGGTGCAGGTTTAAAGCTAGCTGCGATTTGCTCAGCAGCAGCAGCTTCCACGCTCGATGAGTGGCTTTTCACATCCAAGCCCAACTCTTTTGCACGCGCTACAACTTCTTTACTTTCTTTTCCAAGTTCTTTTGCGATTTCGTACAATCTTTTCTTAGACAAATCATGTCCTCCTCTTCTATTCCATAAGAGACCTCATTTTCTTTGTAAATCCAGCATCTGTCACAGCCAAAACCTTTCTCGATTTTCCGACTGCTATGCTTAATTCCAGTGTTGAAAACACGGTTATAACTTCTACTTGATAATAGTCACTTTTATCTTGAATCTTCTTGGTCAGATTGGGACCAGCATCATGGGCTAGAAAGACTAGCTTGGCTTTCTGGTCTTGGATGGCTTTAACCACCAATTCCTCTCCTGATATGATCCGGCCTGCTCGTTGAGCAAGTCCCAAGAGATTACTTATCTTTTGCTTATTCAAGTCCTAACTCTCTTCTTTTCACTTTGTGATCCACATAAGCGATCAACTCGTCATAAAAGCTTTCTTCCACTTCCATGTTAAAGCTGCGGTTAAAGACTTTCTTCTTTTTTGCCTCTAGGGCTTCTGTATTGTCTAGCTTGATATAAGCGCCACGGCCATTGGCCTTGCCTGTCGGATCGATAAAGACCTGTCCTTCTTTGTTCTTGACAATGCGGAGTAAATCACGTTTATCAATCACTTCGTTGGACACAACAGACTTGCGCAAAGGGATTTTTCTTGTTTTCATCTTTCCCTCCTCTAGCAGCTTTTATTCTTCTGTCAATTCATCCGCATCTGCGTAATCCACTTGACCTGCTTCTTCCATAGCTTCAAACTCACTGGCTGACTTGATATCGATACGGTAACCTGTCAAGTGAGCTGCTAAGCGAACATTTTGTCCACGACGACCGATGGCAAGAGAAAGCTTGTTATCAGGTACAACGACCAAGGCACGTTTGCTGTCATTTTCATCAAAGATAACTTGGTCAACCTCTGCAGGTGCGATGGCATTGTAGATAAACTCAGCTGGATCCGCTACCCACTCGATAACGTCGATGTTTTCTTCGACAGGAATCATGCGGTCGCTCTTAGCATCGTAACGAGCTGGGTGGAATTTGCTGGTGATTTTCTTGATATTGGCACCACCACGTCCAACGATTGTCCCGATAGCGTCCACGTTTGGATTGTGGCTACGAACGGCAACTTTCGTACGGTCACCAGCTTCGCGGGCTACGCTCATGATTTCGACAGTTCCATCATACACTTCTGGAATTTCTTGCTCCATCAAACGTTTGATCATTTCTGGATGGCTACGGCTAACAAATACGTTGACACCACGAGGATTGTCTTCAACCTTGTAAACGTAGACTTCGATACGGTCATGGGAAGCAAAAACTTCTCCAGGGATTTGGTCCTGTTTTGACAATTGGGCTTCGATGCTACCAAGGTTGACATAGATGAAGCGGTTGTCAAAGCGTTCTACTGTACCAGACATGATTTCTTGTTCATGTTCTTTGTATGTATTATAAGTGATGGCACGTGTTTGCTTGCGCATTTTTTCCATGATGGTTTGTTTAGCAGATTGGGCTGCTACACGACCAAACTCAGCTGGTGCTTCTTCAAACTTGATTTTGTCACCAAGCTCATAGGCTGAATTAATGGCAAGGGCATCTTTCAAGCTAATTTCCAAACGGCTATCAAATACTTCATCAACAACTTCACGGACAGTATAAACTGTAAAGTCACCCGTTTTTTCATTGAAGTCAATGGCTACGCTGTCAGATTGACCATAGCGTCTGCGATAAGCGGAACGAAGCGACTCTACTACTGCGTCGATGATGTCTTCTTTTTTGATTCCCTTGTCTTCTTCCAAAATGCGGAAGGCCTCTAGCATTTCTTTACTCATGTTCTTTTTACTTTTGAATCCTCAAAAGCTATCCTTTCTTTTCTATAGTTTTACTGCTAAACGTGCTTTTGATACTAAACTGTATGGAATTTGGACGGTTTTCTTACGTGTCTTGTCCATATACTCCATAGTCAACTCATCCCCTTCAAAGGATACCAAGGTTCCTTCAAAGACCTTTTGCTTATCAATGGCTTGGTAGAGCCCGACATGGATGTATTTCCCAACTGCTCCAGCGACGGCATCCTTGGTTTTCAAAGGACGTTCCAAACCTGGACTGGTGATTTCTAGGAAATATTGTTCTGGGAAGGGATCGGGCTTGATAGTGTCTAGGACAGGACTGATGATTTCTGTCAGGTCTGCCGTGTCGTTCAAGGTAATTCCTTCGGGTTTATCTACAAAAATACTGAGAATCATGTCACTGCCAATCTTTCCATACTCGATATCCACGAGCTCGAAAGGTGCTTGGATGACAGGTTCTACAACTTCTCTGACTAATTCTACGATTGTTGCGATTGCGTCCACCTCCTCATAAGCAAGAGGCGAAGATATTTCCCCGCCTCTCTTTCTCATATTCTTACTATCAGTATAGCACGTTTGTCAATTTATGTAAAGCATTAGCACTCAACTAGCTGGTTTTCAAGCTAGTTCTTAAAATTCTGCTTCAACTCGGTAGATCACTTGACCTTTGCTGGAGAATTTTTGCTCATACTCTGTCATGACATTGCCTTCAAAATCACTGGCATGCAAGTCTAGCCAAACACCATTTAGTTTCATCCCATACTGAGAAAAGCTCACTAGACTGTACTCAAACAAGCCACGGTTATCTGTCTTGAAATGGATTTCCCCATTCTCAGGCAAGATGCGCTTGAAGGTATCCAAGAAACTCTTGTAAGTCAAACGACGTTTTTCATGGCGTTTTTTAGGCCAGGGATCTGAAAAGTTTAGGTAGAGACGATCAATCTCGCCGTCTTCAAAGTAGTCTGTCAAATCTGAACCATCTACCCACAGCAATTTGATATTTGGCACTCCAACTTCTAATACCTTATCCAAGGCATAACTCAATACCGACTTTTGAATGTCAATCCCGATGTAGTTGATGTCAGGATTTTGCTTGGCCATTCCGGATACGAAGGCCCCTTTCCCACTCCCAACTTCAACATGAATAGGATGATCATTTCCAAACAAGTCTCGCCATTTCCCTTTTGCTTCTAAGGGATTGAGGACTACATACTGAGGATTGGCCTCTAGTAATTCTGTCGCCCCTTTACGATTTCTAACTCTCATCTCTTCTTTCCATACTTATCGCGGAAGACACGCAAGGCGTAAATCTCCCGGTTTACATTGTCTAAATCTTGATTTTCACAGTATTTGGCAATCTGGTTCAAATAAGAATACTGACCATACCAATACAATTTATCTAACACTGTCTGATTGTACTTATAGCCGTAGTCTCTCAACCATTGGCGCCACTGATGATCCGGAATGTAGTGGCATAGCAAATGCGCCACATCAAACATACGATCCGTCAGACGAACCGAATCCCAATCCACTAGATAAACGAGTCCACTCTCTGTCTCAATCCAATTACTATGACGAAGATCCCCATGCACAATCGTTGCATGGTCTTCCCTAAAACCTGGAACCGTCTTACCTAGCTCAGCAATCACACTGTTCAAATAGTGGTTCTGCTTCAAGATTTCTGGAACTCCTTGCTGCCAAGAACGTAGCAAATCAACTGGTGTTTCCATGGTGTATCCCAAACGGCTCAACTGCTTCATCAAAGGACGCGAGCGGTGAAGGCGGTTCAAGATATTGATAATCTGCTTGCGATTCATATCGTAAGGGGTCAAGATTTTGCCCGTCAGCCATTCCTGAGCACACATATCACGGCCATCTGGCAAACGACGAGTCCATAGTAATTGAGGAGCGATTTGTTCTCTGGCTAGGCCAGGTAGGATTGGAGAGGTGTTCATTTTTACAAAGACGCGCTTCCCATCAGGGTAGCTTCCCATATAAGCTTTGCCGCTCTTCCCAGGGATAGGGGTCAGCGTTAGCTCATTATCACCCAAGTCCATTTCTTTCCTCCGTATAAAGTTTCCTTACTATTCTACTAGTTTTTGGTCTATTCGTCAACCAATCTTTTTAGTTGGTAAGGCAAATAAAACAATTGTAGGAAGAGACCAGCCCCTATAAGAGCCAACAAGGCTATTTTTTCTTGAAAAACCACTGCTCCGACCAGCAATTCCAGCGAGAGAACTGCACTTCCCACACCGACTACAATCTGTTTCAATCCCTTTTCTTTCTCCCCTTTTTCTAATGGAAAGAGCTGGGTCAAGTATTGGTAGTCAAAGGCATGATAGAGGGCCAGTAACTGAAAGAGCAAGAGGTAATTAAATAGAACCACCACTGCTGTCGCAATCCAAGATTGCTCGATAAAGAGCAAAGCTAACAAGGATAGGAGCAAAAGACGCAAACTAAGCGCAAAGAGGTCTCCATTTCGCAGATAAGAGCGGAGATAAAGATTTTGCCAAATCTTCCCAGGCACCTTCTGAACAGTCTTTAGGATAAAATCCAGATAAGCGCGACGTTTGACACTATTTGAAACGCCCTTGACCTGCGTAAAGAGAGCAAAGAAACGAAGCAAAACTTGCTTGCGCTTGCTTTCCTGGGCGATCACATAGTCCCAGTCAATTCCGTTCTCAGTAAAAAATTTACTGGCTTTTTGACGAAAGAGGAGATATTTCCCAGCTCCTAATAAAAGCACATAGGAAAGAAAGATAGGCAAGCCATAACCCATGGCTAAAAATAAGGGCGCAAATAAAAGCAAGAAAAGGGTTTGGACAAAAAGCCAAAAGACTAGTGAGCGCACTGTCTGCCCTTTGAGGTGAGACTTAACCTCCTCTTCACTGACTAAGAGAAAGAGCTTGTCAGGCCCTTCCATGTAGGTTGCGATTCCTCCCCAAGCCAAAAGTAAGACAGATACAATCCCTAAAAACAAGAGGATAGGCCAATGATTTTCAGGAAAATCTTGCAAGAGTTGACTGTACTGGTAAGCTAGAAAACCGATGAGAACTAGCAGAAACAAGACAAAGTGGTCATTGAGAACATAACGCAGATAACCGACACACTCTTTACGAAAAGCCTGCTTTCGCTTTAAAAACAAGTCTTTCATAGCTCCTCCTCTTTGGTCAGAGACAAGTAAATATCATTCAAACTAGCCTCAGGCATATTAAAGGCTTCGCGGAGTTGCTGGAGATTCCCCTGAGCTCGCACCTCCCCCTTATGAAGGATAACAAAGGCATCACACATCTTCTCCGCTGAATCCAGCACGTGGGTACTCATGAGAATGGACTTGTCTTTTTGCTTTTCTACTTCTAGAAGCTGAATCAAGTCAGAAATGGCCAGCGGATCGAGACCAAGGAAAGGCTCATCAACGATGAAAAGACTCGGATCCACCACAAAAGCACAGATAATCATGACCTTCTGCTTCATTCCTTTGGAAAAATGCACTGGGAACCAGTCTAATTTTTGATCCAGACGGAACATTTTTAACAAAGGTTCCACACGATCAAAAGCCACTTTTTGCTCAATACCATAGGCCATGGCAACCGTCTCGATATGCTCTCTGAGGGTCAATTCCTCATACAGACTAGGCGTTTCTGGGATATAGCCAATCTGCTTGCGGTAGCTAGTCGCATCTTCTCGCAGGGTTAAACCATTAATCTTGATTTCCCCACTGTAAGGCGTCAAAAGACCGATAATCTCATTGATAGTCGTTGATTTACCAGCACCGTTGAGACCGATCAAACCGACCAATTGCCCACTTTCAACGGTAAAGGACACATCTTTCAAGACAGGAACGTGAACATAGCCTCCTGTCAGGTTTTTAATTTCTAACATATTTTCTCCGAATCTGGTATAATGTAGCTATATTATATCAAAATTCAATACAGTAGAGGTGGATTTTATGTCAGATTGTATTTTTTGTAAGATCATCGCAGGGGAGATTCCTGCTTCAAAAGTATACGAGGATGAGCAGGTTCTTGCCTTTCTTGATATCTCTCAAGTAACGCCTGGACACACCCTCATTGTACCCAAAGAGCACTATCGCAATCTTTTGGAGATGGATGCCCCAAGTGCCATCCAACTCTTTGCCCAAGTGCCACTGGTAGCTCAAAAAGTTATGAAAGCTACCAAAGCTGCTGGTATGAACATCATCGCCAACTGTGAGGAAGTTGCTGGTCAAACAGTCTTTCATACTCACGTGCATCTCGTACCTCGCTACGGTGCAGAAGATGACCTCAAGATTGACTTTATCGCCCACGAACCTGACTTTGACAAACTTGCCCAAGTCGCTGAAACCATTAAAAACGCTTAAGGAGATACCATGAAACTATCAAATCTACTGCTATTTGCAGGAGCTGCAGCCGGAAGTTATTTTGTCGTAAAAAATCGCCAAGCCATTCAGGATGAAGTGCTAGATACAACTGACCGCGTCCAAGCTATCAAGGAGGATTTGGATGTCATCCAAAACAGCCTACAAATCATCGACCAACAAAAAGCCCTCGTCAAAGAATACCAAAAAGACTTAACCTATAAATTCAAAGTCTTGGAAAAAGATTTCCAAACCAGAATGGCGGTCCTCCAAGAAGAAAAACAAGGATAAGAGAGCCTCCAAGTTTCCTTAAATCCATTTTGGGTTACTAGATTCGAACAGAAAAGGGAGGGAATGAAAATGAAACAGTCTTTAAAAGTTCTAGCGAAGGTCATCGCGATTATTTGCGGCTGTCTCTGCCTGCTTGCAGCCCTAGCATTTCTACTAGTGGCCAATCTTTTCAAGGCCTCACCGAGTGACATCCGAAATGGGAATGAAACCTTAAAACAAATCTTTATCTCCCTTGACCTCCCTCCTGAGAAAGTAGAATCAGATGGACACTATCAATACGAGGGTGGAGGATTAAATTTTTATGTTACTTTCTCAGATGAGGTTGTCAATAGCCACCCCGTCCTAAAAGAAAGTCCAAAACTCACCAAAAACCGACTTAAAGTCTATGTCCTCCAGACAGGAGATGTTTCCTACTATAAAGTAGGAGACAACTTGTTCAATCATGGCTTATTCCAATTTTTAGAGGAGGAAAGCGAAAAGTATTTCAAAGAAATCGGAAAGAAATCAAACTCTACCTACACAATTCTAACTTGGAAAGATCAGGAAAGTCTAAAAAAGGGAATCGCATTCTATGAAAAAGCCTTGACCTTGGTAGATATTCAAGATAACTCGGTAATCAAACACATTGATACTATTACCATTAAGCCTGGCAAGAAAGCGGAAATCAAGCAACTCATCCAAGAGATGGATGAGGCTGGCTTGCTCACTCAAAAGTATAAATAGTAGACCAGCTGGAAAATGATTTTTCGACGCTAAACTTTCAATGATAACAAAAAAGAGCCAATCGGCTCTTTTTACTTTATTCTCCTTCAAAGGCATCTTTTATATGGTCAAAGAAGCCTTTTTTCTTTGGATTGACTTTCAAGTCACCTGCAGCTGCGAATTCCTTCAATGCTGCTTTTTGGCGGTCGTTTAAGCCTGTCGGAGTCACGACATTGACTGTAACATATTGATCACCAACGGCACCTCCACGAAGGCTCGGTGCTCCCTTGCCACGTAGACGGAATTTCTTGCCTGTCTGAGTTCCTTCTGGGATGACCAATTCAACATCACCGTGCACGGTTGGAATTTCCACAGTATCTCCAAGGGCTGCTTGGACAATATTAAGGTTCAACTTGTAGAAAATAGTTGTTCCTTCACGTTCAAATTTATCACTAGCTTCAACTGAAACCACCACGTACAAGTCTCCGTAAGGTCCACCGTTAAAGCCTGCTTCACCTTGACCCGCTAGGCGGATTTGTTGGCCTGTTTCCACACCAGCAGGGATTTTTACATGTACGCTATGAGCTTGTTTTTCATGACCTGTTCCATGACAAGTTGTACATGGGTCTTTAATTTCTTTTCCGCGACCATGACAGACATCACAGGTTACTTGGCGACGCATCATACCAAGAGGAGTCTGCGTATCAACGTTAATGACACCAGCACCATGACAGCGTCCACAAGTGACTGGACTTGTTCCTGGCTTAGCACCAGATCCGTTACATGTACGACAGCTTGCTTCACGATTGTATTTAACTTCTTTTTCCGTTCCGAAGATAGCTTCTTCAAAGGTCAAGTTCACACGATACTGGAGGTCATCCCCTTGACGAGGAGCGTTTGGATTGCGTGAAGCTCCGCCTCCCCCGAAAAAACTTGAGAATATATCTTCAAAACCACCGAAGCCACCTGCTCCGTCAAAGCCGCCAAAACCGCCAGCACCACCAAAGCCACCGTTGGCACCTGCAGCACCATACTGATCGTAAGCTGCACGTTTTTGGTCGTCACTCAAAGTCTCATAGGCTTCTTGAACTTCCTTATATTTTTCCTCAGCGCCAGGCTCCTTGTTGATATCTGGGTGGTATTTTTTGGAAAGCTTACGATAAGCCTTTTTGATCTCGTCTGCCGAAGCGTTTTTTGACACCCCCAGACGATCATAAAATTCAGTATTGTTCATACAAGATACTAAGAGCGAACAGAAAGCAACTGAAATTTAGGAAACCGACAAGAAATCCTGATTTCTTAGGAGGTTTATCTAATTTCCAAGCTTTCCGCTCGAGTTCAATTACGAACACCCTTATTCCTTTCTGTTAGTATTAGGGAACGAAACCACGATTTAGGTCGGGTTCAATTCCTTTTTTTATATATTGATGATAAAAACTCAAATAAATTAGGTTCGGCACGTTTTTACCGAAAAACAGAGGCTGGGTTGCAACCTCTGGATTTCTTCTTATACTTACAACGCAAAAGTCATCATAGCGATTGTAGTAGATTGACAATCACTTTAGTGATTAGTCATTCTTAACGAGTTAGGCTTAACTGAGTTTCGGCTATAAACTTCGGAAAAAAGATAAGCCATCTTTTGTTCATCGCACAAGGCGATGGCTTCCTATTCTTCTTTCGTTTTCTTAACACCTCAACATCTTACCGAATTGAGCACGCCCTAACCTCTTGGTGAAAAAGAGACGTAGCTGTTTTCGCTTTAGCGAACTACAGATATGGCTACCTTTAGGTGCAAATCTTCCTAGAAACTAAAATTTCTGCGTCAGATTTCCTATTTTCACTGTGAGGTTTTAACGGGCTTTGCATCTTATTTTTCCGTAAACTCTCCGTCTACGACGTCATCGCCTGCGTTTCCTGTTGCTTGTGCGCCTTCTGCTCCTGCTTGAGCTTGTTGGGCTGCTGCGGCTTGTTCGTAAAGTTTAACAGCAAGTCCTTGAGCTTTTTCGTTCAATGCTTCCAGTTTTGCTTTCATTTCGTCCAAGTTGTTGTCTTCTTGGGCTTTCTTAAGCTCATCAAGGGCAGCTTGTGCAGCATCACGTTCTGCATCGAAGCCTTTGCCTTCAGTTTCCTTGATTGTTTTTTCAGTCGCAAAGATTGCTTGGTCTACTTCGTTACGAAGGTCTACTTCTTCTTTACGTTTCTTATCTGCTTCAGCGTTTGCTTCTGCATCTTTCATCATGCGGTCGATTTCTTCATCAGTCAAACCAGAGTTAGATTGGATGACAATAGTTTGTTCTTTTTGAGTTCCAAGGTCTTTGGCCTTAACAGACACGATACCGTTCTTGTCGATGTCAAATGTTACTTCGATTTGAGGAATTCCACGAGGTGCAGCCGGGATGTCAGTCAATTGGAAGCGTCCAAGAGTCTTGTTATCTGCTGCCATTGGACGTTCACCTTGAAGAACGTGGATATCAACGGCCGGTTGGTTGTCTGCCGCAGTTGAGAAGACTTGTGATTTAGATGTTGGGATTGTAGTGTTGCGGTCGATGAGTTTTGTGAAGACTCCACCCATTGTTTCGATACCAAGTGACAATGGTGTTACGTCAAGAAGGACAACGTCTTTCACATCACCAGTAATCACACCACCTTGGATGGCAGCACCCATAGCAACAACTTCGTCAGGGTTTACTGATTTGTTTGGTTCTTTACCAGTTTCAGCCTTAACAGCTTCTACAACGGCTGGGATACGAGTTGAACCACCAACAAGGATAACTTCGTCGATATCTGACAAGCTCAAACCTGCATCTGAAAGGGCTTGACGAACTGGAACTTTTGTACGCTCTACAAGATCACGAGTCAAATCGTCAAATTTCGCACGAGTCAAAGTCATTTCCAAGTGAAGAGGTCCAGCCTCACCTGCAGTGATGAATGGCAAGCTGATTTGAGTTGAAGTTACACCAGAAAGGTCTTTCTTAGCTTTTTCAGCTGCATCTTTCAAACGTTGCATTGCCATCTTGTCAGTAGACAAGTCAATACCGTTTTCTTTCTTGAATTCTGCTACCAAGTGATCGATGATTTTTTGGTCAAAGTCGTCACCACCGAGTTTGTTGTCCCCTGCAGTTGACAATACATCAAAGACACCGTCACCCAATTCAAGGATAGATACGTCGAATGTACCACCACCAAGGTCGAATACCAAGATTTTTTCTTCTTTGTCAGTCTTGTCCAAACCGTATGCAAGAGCTGCTGCAGTTGGTTCGTTGACGATACGTTCTACTTCAAGACCAGCAATTTTACCAGCGTCTTTTGTTGCTTGACGTTGAGCATCGTTGAAGTATGCAGGAACCGTAATAACAGCCTTAGTTACTTTTTCACCAAGGTATTCTTCAGCGTAACCTTTCAAGTATTGAAGGATCATAGCTGAGATTTCTTGTGGAGTGTATTCTTTACCGTTAGCAGAAACTTTTTCAGAAGTACCCATCTTAGATTTGATAGAGATAACTGTATCTGGGTTTGTTACTGCTTGACGTTTTGCAGCGTCACCAACGATGATTTCACCGTTTTTGAATGACACTACAGATGGAGTTGTGCGGTTTCCTTCTGGGTTTGCGATGATTTTGCTTTCAGTTCCTTCAAGAACTGCGACTGCTGAGTTTGTTGTACCTAAGTCAATACCGATAATTTTAGACATGTGTTTTTCTCCTTAAAGTTTAATTCGAATTTTGATTTTTTGATATTCCCCTTAAGTGGTGGGGACGTGAGCAACTCCCTACGGGATTTCATCACTTATTTTTGAGCCTATTGTCTCAAAAATCCCCTGTTTCAGTAGCAAAAGCTACTGAAACTTTCACCACGGCGGGAAATATCTTCCTTGCAAGCCTCCAGCTTGCTTTTTATCCTTCTTCATAGTTTATTGTCGTTTCGGACAAGATTTTCCAAGTTTTCTATCCTAATTGTAGACAACTACCATGGCTGGGCGTAGGATGCGGTCATGGAGTTTGTAGCCTTTTTGGAAGACTTGGGCGATGGTGTCTGCTGGGTGTTCATCGTCTGCTGGGAGAGTTTGGATGGCCATGTGATAGTTATGGTCAAATTCGCCGTCAGCTGCGATTTCTTCGATTCCTTCTTCTTTCAAAGCGTGAATCAAGCTCTCTTGCACCATCTCCAATCCTTTTTTGACATCGTCTGTCAAACCTTCAACGGCTAGTGCACGTTCTAAGTTGTCGAGCGATGGTAAGATTGCTTTTGCCAGGTCTTGGCTACGATAACGTTGCAAGTTTTGACGTTCTTCATTGGCACGGCGTTGAATATTCTGCATTTCTGCATGAGCGCGAAGGTATTTGTTTTCGAACTCATCCGCACGTTCATTTGCCAAGTCCAACTCAGACTTCTCAGGAGTTGTTTCTTCAGTTGTTTCCACAACTTCCTCTTCTTTCATTTCTTCGTTTTTTTTATCTTGGGCCATTTTCGCCTCCTTTAATGATTTCAAAATTAATTTACTTCGTAATGATTACTACTGAGGTAGCGATAAAAATCCGTCAACTTCATCGTCAAAACACGATTGACCACATTAACTTGGTTGACCAATTGCTGGTAATCCAGATTGACCGGACCGATAATTGCCAGAATTCCAAAACCTCGATAAGGAATGAGGAATTTACTGCTAATCACTGCTAGGTTAGCTAGACAGGATTCCTGACTGTCCGCAACACGGACATTTTGCATTTGATCTTCATGCAGACCCTCACGAATCTCCAAAGCCACCTTTTGTGGTTGGTCAAAGAACTGATAGGCTGCTAGATTAGCAAAATTCAAGAGATTGACTTTGCCCGATACCACAATGTTTTCGTTGAACATTTCTTTAAAAATGTGTTCAAAGAGATCCATGACATTGTCCGTTGTTGTAAAGTAACGTTGGATAATCTGCGGAATCTCCGTCCGAATTTTGTAGTGAATATCTAGAACGGTGTGACCGAGGAAACGTTCTTGAATCAAGGTCTTGAGGCGATTTAAATCTTCCTGCAAGAAGTTCCTTGGAATCAGAAATTGACTGGTAACCGTTCGGGACTCGTCTAGGGTAAATACTGCCAAGGCTGTATGTTGTCCCAAAACAACGATATCAAAGGCTGTCAACGGTTGCCTGCTCGGCTCAACATCCAGTGCTACTACCGTACAGCCGCTCAGGTCTGTCAGTAGATTAGCAGCCTCTTGCAGAATATCCTCCAGTTTGAAGAACTCCTGATCAAAGGCTTTGACAATCTCGTATACCTCATTTTCAGCCAGTCTGTCAAAAGCAAGCGAGTGTTTCACATAGTACTGAAATCCCGCGACACTTGGCATCCGACCGCTTGAGGTATGAGCCTTCTCAAGCAAACCCTGCTTCTCTAGAGCTGCCATGTCATTACGAATGGTAGCACTACTAGAATTGATAGACTCTTGTAGCGCCTTGGATCCGACAGGTTCGTGCGTTTTGGTAAAGATGTCAATAATCAGATTTAAAATATCCTGTTGACGCTCTGTAACCATCTTATCACTCCTCTCTGTCTGATCGATTAGCACTCTATGCATCCAAGTGCTAACTTATGATTCTATTATACACCCTTAGAAGAGAATGTCAAGACAAAAACTCCAAAAATTAGCACTCTTTTGCCAAGAGTGCCAAAAATCAGTCTGAAGACCTAGAATCTTACTTCTCATCTACTTGGTATTTCCTTTTAAGTCTGAAAAAACCATAGATTAGATAAGAAATTAAACAAGCGTATAAAACGAAAATAATAAAGAAAGACTGAGACAAGTTTTCTCGATACAAACTCATGCAAACAACAAGGCCACCAGAGAAAGCTGCTATACAGGAACGAAGTCTAGACCGCATAACTTCCCATCTAAGCCCCTTACTCATATAGACTTGATCCTCTGAAAGTATATCAGAAGTTGGTTTACGAAGAATCGAACAAAAACCTGTTTCTATCAATTCCCAACCGCTATTTCTAAAATCTTGTAGTTCATGCTTATACTTTTTAAGAAATCTAGAATCATAGATATGATAGATGACATCATCTGGTTGGCATTGTTCAAAATAGAAAAAGCCCAAACGGTTAGTTCTATATCTCCAACCTTTCAAGTGCATCTCATGTAAATATTCTTCTTCCTTGTGCAAATCAACAATGGTGAAAATCCTAAATTGTATCTTGCTATTCATTGTCTTACCTCCAAATCAGAAAACATACATGGTTTTATTTCTCAGATAATTCTTTCCACTTTTGAAACAAGCTCCAAAAAATATAAGAAATCTGAATCGCAAAAACTATCAATAAAATCCAATCTATTATGAAAATCAAAAATACTTCCCATCTGAAAGAACTAGCTCCACTGACAAACTTTGAGAAAACCGGTAGTAGAGCTAAAAATAGAATCAAAATAGGAAGCATCCGCATTATTAAAATCCGTTTGATCATAGCTAACTTCCCTGTAGCGTCATTATAGATTTCAAACTCAGTATCCGATTCAATTTCAGAATGTGCTTTTCTAAAATAGGAAAAACTATTAAAGTCTGTAATATGCTCCCAGCCACAGTCTTTAAATAGTTGTAAATAGGAGGCTCTCTCTGATTTTTTCATGGGATAAAAGTCCAACTGATAAGACACCTGCTCCGGTTGGCACTTTCCAAAAGTATACTTAACCGCAACTACTAAGTTAGAGTAGCTTACTTCCTTAAGTTTCCAGCCCTTAGCATGCATTTCCCCAAGGTATAAGGCCTCTCTATCATAATCTGCAATTGTAGATATCCGATATACAACCTTCTTTTCCATCATACTTCCTCCCGACTGTTTCTATAGAGCCGTTCAATACGTTTCAGTTCAATCTCCAAAACTTTTCGTCCCAAGTCTGTGATCTGATAGATTTTCCGTTTCTCCTCTTCTCGGACAAAGGAAATCAAGCCATCCTTTTCCATCTTTGACAAGGTGCCATACATAGTTCCAGGACTAATCAAAACTTGCGAATCAGTCATCTCCTTGACCTTTTGTGTGATACCATATCCATGGTTCTCCTTCTGTAAACAAAACAAGATATAAAAACCTGTTTCAGTCATGGGAAGGTAAACACGCCTGATCTTATCTGTTAATTCCATTTAACCACACCTCCTATTTAATTCGATATATCGCACTTCGTTATATAAACTATATCACAGCTCGATATAAAATGCAAGAAAAAGAGAGAACGATTTCTCGTTCTCTCTTCTTAGACTCAGGAATTAAGAATTCAATTTCTTATTTACTAAGAGTGGCTTAGTCCTTCTTACGAAGGACAAAAGCTGCTAGGCTTGCAAAGGCAAGACCGATGATTGAAAGAAGACCAGATACTGCAGAGCCTGTGTTTGGTAGCACTTTCTGATCTTGGCTTGCAGTTTCTTCTTTCTTAGTGTTTTCAGCTTGGTTCCCTGTTGTTGCAGTACCATTCTTATTACCGTTGGTTGTTGTAGAAGCTACTTTCTTAG
>NZ_KV808783.1:0-215 GCF_001812375.1 Streptococcus sp. HMSC077F03 | reverse complement strand
ACAACTTCGTCTACTGCTGGAGTAGTGATTGTACTTGATTTCTCAACACGACCAGTTTCAACGCCATCTGTGTATGTCACTGTATAAACAATGGTGCGAACACCCTTCTTACCAGCAGCTATCACTTGACGACTTCCTTCTGGAAGGTCTGCGTTCTGCACTTCTTTGACTTGGAAGGCAACATCTTCTGTCTTGGTCTCTTCCTTAGTCGTTAC
>NZ_KV808782.1:0-739 GCF_001812375.1 Streptococcus sp. HMSC077F03 | reverse complement strand
ACATTTGAAGATGGATCAACTGAAAAAGTGATTCCAGGTGAAGGGACTTATGCAATCTCACCAGATGGCATCGTCACCTTCACTCCAGAAGCTAATTTTGTAGGAAAAGGAACAGGCGTAACGATTGTCCGCAAGGATAAGAATGGTACTCCAGTTACTGCAAGCTATCGCCCAACAGTTGTGGATCCATCTACTGGTCATGATACGGCTTCTACAGGAGCAAAAGGCCAACCACAAGTGGCAACATCAGTGTTTGAAGGGCATATCGATCCGACTGTACCACCAACATTTGAGGATGGTAGCACGACTATGGTTGTTCCGGGTGAAGGAAGTTATACAATTGATAAAGATGGTAAGATTACCTTTACTCCAGAACCAGACTTTGTTGGTACAGCTAAAGGATTGGTTGTGAAACGTCTGGATATGTATGGAAATGTAGTTATTGCTCATTACACACCAACTGTCCATGGCCAAACACAAGTGAGTGATGCGACATCCGAAGGTCTTAAAGGTCAAACTCAGACTGGTAAACCAAACTTTACAGGTGATGTCGAGCTGACAGTTCCACCAACCTTTGAAGATGGAACAACTGAAAAAGTCGTTCCAGGTGAAGGAACTTATGTAATCTCACCAGATGGCACCGTCACCTTTACCCCTGAGGCAGACTTTGTAGGACAAGCCAAAGGTGTGAAAGTGATCCGTAAAGATCGCAATGGAAATATCATTTCAGGATTCTATA
>NZ_KV808781.1:0-227 GCF_001812375.1 Streptococcus sp. HMSC077F03 | reverse complement strand
TCTGCAAACTTGCCGACTGCCATTTCTCCTGAGTTGGCATCAAAGTAACGGATGGATTTATCAGCCAAAGTTACTACTTTACCCTTGACTTGCTTACCATCTTGATCAAAGTAAAGTGTTTGTTTGCCAATCTTTTGAAGACCTGTCACTGCTTTACCAGTTTGGTCAAAGTAATACCATTCGCTCTTGGCACCTTCTGCAAACTTGCCGACTGCCATTTCTCCTGA
>NZ_KV808780.1:0-1451 GCF_001812375.1 Streptococcus sp. HMSC077F03 | reverse complement strand
CATTCTCGACTATTCTTATTTTCTCCACATCCCGCCAATCCTATCATGATCAATCCCCCTAAAAGTAATATTGTGAGAAAAGTGAGTTTTTTCATAACCTTCTCCTTATTTATGATATTCAATAAAATAGCTAACCGTAGTTCACTTATAGTATACCATAAAAGCAACAATTCCTTGCATCTTGTTCACATTCGTAAGTCATATTCGCCACGTCTAAAGTTAGAATTTCACTACTCACCATTATTCAATTCTCCATTTGACACTGTTTCTCTAAAATAATAACCGTCTTTGTAATCAACATTTACAGAATAGTAATAATAATCATTACTCTGCAAAGAGCTCCCAAATTCTAATACACCATTTTCAAGATCATCCTTTTTAAAAAATTTGTTTATTATTGGATTATTCACACTATAAGATATGTCAAAACCATTAGTTACACTGTTATAACTCTTACTTTCTAATTTAAACTCAGATAAAATACTTTTATTAATCGTTAATTCTTGAAACAGAAAACCTTTAAGTTCCCAAATTTCCTTCGCTCTTTCTTCATCTGAAAAAATAAATTGCTGTTCTATGTAATTAACATCTATAATGTCTGTCTTTTTTTCTAACTTTAAATCTTTTCGAATTAATTTACCAGTTATCGTCTTGAACTGACTATTTCCGGTTAAATATATTTTTATGCTAACTTTATCATTCTTGTAAACTTGATAGACCTCAAACCCTTCTGGAAATTGCTTAAACAAATCAAACAGATTTTCGGTTGGATAGACACGACTAACCTCAGAGACTTTGTTTTCAATCCATTCTCGGCTGTTCTTATTTTCTCCACATCCTGTTAATCCTATCATTATCAATCCTCCTAAAAGTAATATTGCGAAAAACAAGCTTTTTTTTCATAACCTTCTCCTTTTTTATAATATTCAATAAGATAGCCACCATCATTCTCTTGTAGGATATCATAAAAGCAATATTGCCTTGCGTCTTATTCAAATTCGTAAGTCAAATTTGCTGCATCTAGAGTAGCAATACCACTATTCGCTGTATCCTTTTTACTCATACTTCTCTCCTAATTCGATACTCTCTCCTTAAAATAATAGCCATCATTAAAATCAACAGTAACAGAATAGTAATAAAAGTCATCTAACCTCAAAGAACTACCAAATCCTAGTACTGTTTCAACTTGTTGCTGTTTATTAAAATATTGGTTAATCGTTGTGTTTTTAATAATATAATCTATATCAAAAGAACCATTATTTCCGTTAAAATGTTTGTTTTTTAATGATAATTTACTTAAAAATTCTTTATCTATACCAAGTTTTTGAAACAAGAAACCATCAAACTTCCATATTTTTTTAGCAGTTTCTTCATCAGAAAAAATAAATTTGTTGTCTACATATTGAACATTTACTACTTCTTCTTCGCTTTTTGGTGCATCATCCTTCGCT
>NZ_KV808779.1:0-1133 GCF_001812375.1 Streptococcus sp. HMSC077F03 | reverse complement strand
GAAAATTGGAACGACTGGGTTGACAACGATGCGAAGTTCGCTCTCAACCACATCCATACACCGCAAGCTAAGTTAGCGACGGCAGGTATGAAAGCTAAAATCGCAGAGATGCGCGAAAAAGCTCCGCAAGCTACGATGGACATCACAGGTCATTCCCTAGGAACCATTGTCTCTGCGCAAGGGGTAGCTGGCCTCACTGATGAAGAACTGGAGAAAATCGGAAAAGTGGTCCTCTTTGATGGCCCAGACACGACAAAGAGCTTAAAGAAAATGGGCCTCAGTGATGAGAAAATCAAAAAGATTAGCGAAAAAATCGAGTACTATGTCAATCCTTTTGATGTCGTGGGGATGCTTAATCGTGAGCATACCATTACCAAATTACCTGGGAATCTATAATGAACAACTATACTTATTAAAAGTATTTTTTTTTTACATTCATGATATAATAAACTTAGATTCCGCTATATAGGAGGAAAGAGATGAAAAAACGTACTTTGGTTTGGCTAGTTATAGCCCTTGTAGTATTTGGAGGAGGCGCATGGATGGCACAGGAAACAAATCTATTTGGAGGAATAACTCTGAGCCCACGGGCTAAGCAGTTAGCTTATCTGAAGGAGCATGAAGAGGAGATGGCGAACTTTATAAAGTCTAGAAATCCTAAAGTCGAAAGTGTCCAATTTGATTGGGATAGTATGAAAGTAGAAAATATAGGAAATGGTACCCCTCAAGGTGGGGGATATATTATAACATTGGATGGAAAAATAAATAACAATGAAGATACTGAATTTACAATTGGTTTCCCTATAGAATATAATAGCAATAGTATTCCCAATATTAAGAAAATTTCTGAAATGCAACCGATAAGAGTTTTGAAAGGCAACGTATGGGAGATTTATGACTAACAGTAATTTAAAAACCTTTGATAATTTTTATGCGGATTTAGCGCAATCGGCTTATATTGGTCGTCCCAATAATTTTCCACCTAAAAATAATTCAATAGAAGCAAGAGTGTTTGACTATTCAAAAGAAATAATTTATAACGAAGAAATCACCCCTGGAGGTAAACATCTTCCCCATAATGGTAGAGTCTACTTGCAACCAGATCCTGAGTTGCGAGATACTTATAAAGTCAC
>NZ_KV808778.1:0-958 GCF_001812375.1 Streptococcus sp. HMSC077F03 | reverse complement strand
GTGAGATTATCAAATAAATCACGGTCCTTAGGGATTAAGAGGCTATAGATATCAGATAGAAGCTTAACATCTGTTTCGTTAGTCAAAAAATAGAGTTCACCTTTCTTCTTAGTCATCAAGTCATAGGCTGCTGGATATTCTTCCCTCAAGCGCCAGTCTGAAGACTGTTCAATTACGGATTGAGAAAAACTAATTGGAGTGTCTATATTTAAAAGGTTACCTGCATAATATTCTTTTAAATTAGTAAATTCTTTAAATATATTAACATTTCTGTTCTCTAGAGCCTTTCCGGCATCCTTAGGAATGTCTTCTAGATTACCTGTATCCATGTTAAAGAGGACTTCCTTACGATCCTCACCTCCCGTTTTCTGGAGAACGACTGTCCGGTATTCCTGATCTTTGTAAGCAAAAAAATGAGTATAGGCACTTGAAACTGGAAAGTAAGAAGCATCATAATCCGCAATAGCCTTCAAAAGATCATACTCCTTGCGAGGCAAATCATTCTGGCTGGTATCATAAACCTGAATCTTCCAATACTCCCCCCAACTTAGATTCTTCACGTCAAAGCGATTATCTCCCGATTTATAGATTAAACGGATACTTTCTGTGGCTATAAATCGTCTCCCATGAATTGCTGAACTATACTCAACCGGCTCATCCTTGTCTACTATATCATTACTGTTAGCGGTTCTTTTCCAAGAAATGATCAGCCCCTGTCTATCAGCTATAAATTCATGAGATGCTGGTTCTACTTCAATTGACCAAACTTTATAGCGGTCATGTGTCAAATAGCGATACAAAGGATAGGCCCCAGAAACCACAACAAGAAGGCTTAAAACCCCCAGAATGATTAGTATTTTTTTCCTATATTGTTTCATTGACTTCCTCCTGAGTATTTGTTGTTTGTATCTGATGAACAAAGATTGTAAACTCTTAATCCATTATACCATATGCGTGA
>NZ_KV808777.1:0-458 GCF_001812375.1 Streptococcus sp. HMSC077F03 | reverse complement strand
ATCACTTTTTCAGTTGATCCATCTTCAAATGTCGCCGCCACAGTTTCATCGATTGGAACAAGCGGATTACCACCTTCAAATGTTGGCGTACCTGTTTGAACAAGACCCTTAATATTAACTGAAGAAGTATCTTTACCAGTTGGAGTCACCTTAGTAAACTCTGGACTGTAGGTCGCAGTAACTGGAGTGCCATTCTTATCCACACGTTTCACTGTAACTGGATCTGGGTTCCCAACAAACTGCTTGTCTGGAGTGAAGGTTACAGTTCCGTCTGGTGCAATCGTGTAAGTTCCTTGGCCTGGAATAGATTTCTCTTTGCTTCCATCTTCGAAAGTTGGCTCTACTGTTTCATCAATTGGAACCAGTGGATCGCCACCTTGGAAAGTTGGGGTGCCCGTTTGTGGGACACCTTGAGGACCTGTGCTCGTTGCGTTAGTGCTGGTTGGAACTACTTCTTT
>NZ_KV808776.1:75060-178156 GCF_001812375.1 Streptococcus sp. HMSC077F03 | reverse complement strand
GCCTTTAGCTTCAATCTTGCCTGTATATTCCGTCTGTGGTTCTTCAACTACCGACTCACCTTTTTTACTGCTTGTATTGGTACTAGATTTTGATTCTTTAAAGTAACCAACATACTCATATCCTTCAATATGAATAACACCTTTAGCCAAACCTTCATGTGTAGATGCAGAAATAGTTTGGTTATACGAAAGTAACTCTTTATTTTCAAATGCAAAGGCAGTAAAAGGTACAAAATTGCTGACGCCGATAGAGCTAATTAACAGAATACCAAGTACTTTACTACGGTGTTTCTTGGAAACTAATAAAACCGCTAGTGAGGCTGTTGCCAACCCAAGACCTGCCAAAGCAAGCTCCTTACTTCCTGTGTATGGAAGTTGTTGACTGTTAGTCTCCTTCTTGCGATAAACTACATAAATAATATCTTCATCTTGAAATTCTGTAGGAACCTCATGGTGAATCAAGGCTTTTTCAGACTCGGTCAATTCCTGCTCCGCCAGATAACGGTAATGCACACTATGAACACCACCAATTTCATTGGCTTGCACCTTATCTACTAAAAGGGTACTGGCACCAAAAAGGAAGGCCCCGATAGCTACAGGACCTACCCCAACAGTGAGCTTACGAATCGAATATTTGGTAATTTTTTCTAGTTGTTGTTTTGTCTTTTTCATTCTCACGACTTTCTGATAGAATCTTCTGGATACTGCGCACGCGCACCTCCGATTAATTTTGGACGACTTGCAAGAGCCGTTACATGGGCATGCCCAATTTCTCTCAAAAGAGGGCGAATCGGAACCTGAACATGCTTGACATGCATGCCAATCGCAGTATCTCCGATATCCAATCCAGCATGGGCCTTGATAAATTCAACCTCAACTGGATCCCGCATAAACTTGAAGGCTGCCAACTGACCCGAACCTCCTGCATGAAGTGTAGGAAGGACACTGACGATTTCAAGACCAAACTGCTCTGCCACCTGACGTTCAACAACGAGGGCTCGATTGACATGTTCACAACCTTGAACAGCTAGATGAATTCCTTTATCCTCTAGGGTATCTAGGATGGTCTTCACAATGATCTCCCCAATTTCTTGACTGGATTCCTTGCCAATCTGACCACCTATCACCTCACTAGAAGAAAGGCCCAAAACAAAGATAGTTCCTTGCTTCAAATTAGCCTTGTCTATTACATCTTCTACAATCTGGCTTGTTGCTCTTTGAATGTCTTTTTCCTTCATACTTGATACCTCTTTTGTCACTATCTATCATATCTTTTTTTACTGATTTTATCAAGGCCAACTAATCATTCTGATTTTTAAAAGTAAAACTCCCAGAATAGACTGGGAGTTAGCTAATTGCTATTTTATTAATGTATATTTCAACTGTCGTCCCTTTTTCGGGTGCAGAATTGATCTTCATCTGGTAATTGTCTCCAAAATGAAGTTTGAGTCGTTGGTCGACATTTTGAAGGCCAACTCCCCCACGTTTGAGCTGACTTTGACTACTATCGCCAGCAGCTTGGAAACCAACACCATCATCCTCAATGCGGATGACAAGCCCTGTATCCTGTTTCTGAACAGAAACTTTAATATGTCCCTGTCCTTCCTTCTCCTTAATACCATGGTAAAGAGCGTTTTCTACAAGAGGTTGCAAAACCAGTTTAGGCAAGACTAAATTATCAAAGTCAGGTTCTTCAGCAATCTCATACTCCAGCTTATCACCATAGCGTTGTTTCTGGATAAAGAGGTACTGGCGGACATGATTGATTTCATCAGAAAGAGAAATCAAATCCTTGCCTTGATTGAGCGCCAAGCGGAAATAGGTTGCCAAGGACTTGGTCACCTGAACCACTCGCTGACTATCCTGAAATTCAGCCATCCAGATGATAGTGTCCAAGGTGTTATAGAGAAAGTGGGGGTTAATCTGGCTCGACAGTGCTTGAAGTTCATACTGCCGTGTCGCTTCTTCCTGCCTGCGCACATCAGCCATCAGCTGATCAATCTGATCTAACATGGCATTAAACTGGCGAGTCACTTCTCTCAGTTCATAGGCACCAGCTTCCTTAGCACGAAGATTTTGTGTACCAGAAGCAATTTCCAGCATGGTTTCTCTCAAATCCTTCAAAGGGGCAATCCAGCGTTTGAGACTGAACCACACCAAGCAGAGACAGGCAAGAAGAGATAAGGCACTAGCACCAAGCAAGGTCCACATGAGTTGACTCCGAACCTGGTCTAACTTCTCCAACGAAGACACGCCTATCACCGTCCAATCAGTTCCTGCAATCTTTTCCTGACTGACGTAGGATTGATGGTCTAGCGTATAGCCCTGCCCCGTCTCGATGTAGGGTTTCATGGCCTCCATTTCACTCGCTGAGCTATAGACAGTACGTTTAGGATGGTATACAAATTCATGGTTTTCATTGATGATAAAGGCAAAGCCCTGCTGGCCCAACTGGAGTTGGTTGAGATAGGCTTCCAGAGTTTCATAGGAAATATCCAAACGAAGCACACCAAGATTGGCTCCCTTTTCATCAACAAGTTCCTGAGTAACAGAAATGACCCATTGACTATCTGATTTACGAGCTGGGGTTAAAACTGGCTTAGCTCCCTGATGAATAGCCTTTTGGTACCAATCCTCAGCCATCATATCTGAGGAGGTTTTCATCTGCACACTGTCATCTGTAGAAATAACCTGACCGGATTTGGTGACCAGTACCACCGTTTTCAAGTCCTGGTCTGACTTTAAGATAGTCAAAAACAGATCTCGGATTCCCTTGACCTGGTCTTGGTTAGGATTCTCAGCATAGGCTAAGACATCCTTCTGCTGGGTCAAACTGGTAGAGGTGGTTTCTAATTTTTTGATATAAGACTGAATAAAGTGGCTAGTTTGGCTAATGGTCGTTTGGCTATTACCCTCAATAGTAGCCTCAATAGCTGATGAACTAGATTGATAGTAGAAAGTCCCAACCAGAGCTAGGAGAATGAGAAAGACCAGAAAGATGGAAATAACCATTCTGACTAGGAGAGAAGAACGCTTCATTGACCTTCCCCCTTCTTAAACTGACGAGGGGTCACACCTGCAATCTGTTTAAAGCGTTGGGTAAAGTAGTTCATATCTTCAAAACCAACCTTTTCGGCTATCTCATAAATCTTTAAATCTGAGGTCAGAAGCAAGAGCTTGTCTTGTTTGACACGCTCTCTCACCAGGTAATCCTGAAAAGGTAGGCCCAACTCTTTCTTAATCAAGGAACTCAAATAAGTCGGACTAAAACCTAGGTCACTGGCCAAAGACTTCAAACTAAACTGACTGTCAGCTAGATGAGACTGGATCTTCTGAGCAATATTTCCCTCAAACTTATCGGTTAATAAATCTTGTAACTGCTCTTCCTTTTCTTCCTTGTCTAGTTTTTGCTTGATTTTCCCCAACATTTCCTCAATATCCTGACGAGAAAAGGGCTTGAGCAGGTAGTCATCCACACCTAGTTTGACAGCAGACAAGGCATAATCAAAATCACCGTAACCTGTCAAAAAGACCAAATGAACTTGTGGATAGGTTTCTCGTACCAGACTGGCCAACTGGATGCCATTTAGCTGAGGCATGTTGATATCGGTTAAAATGATGTCTGGCACCTGCTTTTGAATCAAGTCCCAAGCCTGTCTTCCATTTTCAGCCTGACCGATGATCTCCATATCGTAGGCTGCTACATTGACCAGCTTGGTCAAGCCTTGTCTTACTAGATATTCATCCTCTACGATTAAGATTGTGTAGGTCATGCTCTGCTCCTTTGTCACTTACTAGTATCAGTATAGCAAAATTCTCCACTAACTGCTTAGGAAAGACTTCTTAATCGACATAATCTAGTAAATAGGCATAGCCTTTTTCTTCCATTTGGTCTTTGGGAATAAAGCGGATAGAGAGACTATTGATACAGTAGCGCAAGCCACCCTTGTCCTTAGGCCCATCTGTAAAGACATGGCCAAGGTGAGAATCTCCAACTCGACTTCTCACTTCCATGCGCGTCATATTGTAAGACTTATCTTCCTTGTAAGTGACAACATCTGGACTAATTGGTTGGGTGAAACTAGGCCAGCCACAACCAGACTCAAACTTGTCTTTTGATGAAAAGAGGGGTTCGCCAGTTGCCACATCCACATAGATACCAGATTCGAATTTATCCCAGTAGCGGTTTGAAAAAGCTCGTTCTGTTTGATTTTTCTGGGTAACTGCATACTCCTCAGGTGACAAGGTCTTTTTCAATTCCTCATCGCTTGGTTTAGGATATTTGCTGGCATCGATGACGGGATAGGCAGCCTGATTGACATTGATATGACAGTAGCCATTTGGATTTTTCTTGAGGTAGTCTTGGTGATAATCCTCCGCCACCACAAAATTCTTCAAGTTTTCCTTTTCAACTGCCAGAGGTTGGTCGTATTTCTTAGCAACTTCATCAAAGACTTGGTTGATTACTTCCAAATCCTTTTCATCTGTGTAATAAACGCCGGTACGATACTGGGTCCCCACATCATTTCCTTGTTTATTTTTGCTGGTTGGATTGATAATGCGGAAGTAATGAAGCAGGATTTCCTTGAGGGAAATTTGATTAGCGTCGTAGGTGACATGGACGGTTTCCGCATGACCTGTTTGGTTAATCAATTCGTACTTGGTTGTTTCCCCTCTACCATTTGCATAGCCTGAAACGGCATCGGTTACTCCAGGCACGCGTGAGAAGTATTCCTCCACTCCCCAGAAACATCCCCCAGCTAGATAAATTTCGTGCAAGTCTGCATCCTTACTCACTTCAGTTTTTTTCACTGTTTTTCCTCCTTGGCTAACGGATGCTTTCTCAATTTGCGAGCTGTCTGTCTGCCCTGCATTTCGCATCAATAGAAAATAGAAACCGGTTAGGACTAGGAGAATGACCCCTGCCAAGACAAACAATTTTACTTTATCATTCATAGCCTTTCTCTACCCCATTTCTTTCAATTCTTTCAAAATCATATCCTTATCCATAAAACCTGGTTGCGTTTTGACCAGCTTGCCTTCCTTGTCTATAAAGGCTTGAGTCGGGTAAGAACGGACACCATAACTTTCCAAGAGTTTACCTGATGGATCAATTAGAACTGGGAAATTTTTATAATCCAAGCCCTTGTACCAATTCTTAAAGTCCGCTTCTGCTTGTTCACCTTTGTGTCCAGGAGAGACCACTGTCAAAACTACATAGTCATCACCAGCATCCTTAGCGATTTCATCCGTATCTGGAAGGCTGGCTAGACAGATGGAACACCAAGAAGCCCAGAATTTAAGATAGACTTTCTTGCCCTTGTAATCAGATAAACGATAGGTCTTACCATCTACTCCCATCAGTTCAAAATCAGCAACCGCCTGACCTTTAGTCGCAGTTTGCGAACTGACTTGTTCTGTTTTGGATTGCTCCTTCATAGTAGACTCGTCTGACATGTTTTTAGCCGAACAGGCTGCCAAGCAACAAATTGAGCCTACTCCAAGGAGACATGTTTGCCATTTTTTCATTTCTTTTTCCTCTCTATTCAAATAATGTAGTCAAAATGGAAGCATTTCCCAAAAGCACCAAGATTCCCATCACGATAATGAGAAAACCACCCACTTTTTTGAAGGTTCCGAGATAAGGATGGAGTTTTCGGAAATGTTTCAAAACATAGCTGGAGGCGAGAGCTAGAACTAAAAATGGTAGCGCCAATCCCAGCGTATAGACTAACATGAGACCAGCTCCCTGCCAAGCTCTTGAACCGCCTGAAGCCGCCAAAGCCAAAACAGAGCCCAAAACCGGCCCTACACACGGTGTCCAAGCAAAACTAAAGGTCAACCCCAGTAAAAATGCCTGACTATAGCCATTAGCATTTTGACCCTGTCTCTTTAATTGTAGCCTTCTTTCCTTGTAGAGTCCCTGCAAATGTAAAACATCCATCTGGTGCAAGCCCAAGAGAATGATAGTCGCACCCGTCACATACTGAAACCAAGAAGCATACAGCAAATTGCCTAAAAAACCAGCTCCATAACCCAGTAAGATAAAAACAAAGGAAATCCCCGCTATAAAGGCCAGAGTTCGCAATAAACTTACAACTGAGATTGAAAATTTTCCGCTAGAAGCCTGAGCATCATTCTTTTCATCCAATAAGACCCCTGCATAGACTGGCAACAAGGGTAAAATACAAGGAGAAAAGAAGGAAAGAATTCCAGCAAGAAAAACACTAATAAAAAAGATTACATTGTCCATTGCCTTCCTCCATTCTTTGATTTGATAGGTCTATTATATCCCCAAAACTCCAGAAAAAACAGGGACAATGATAGGGAAAAATAGGAATTTAATCAGTTTATTTAGAAATCTGGCACAAAAAAAGCCAGACAAGGTCTGACTTTGGTAGAAACAGAAAAGAGAATCACCTGTCCTCCCTACTTATCTGGTAATAAATAAGGTCCGCAACGTAGTCTTTTCTCTCCACACCATTGGCAATGGTTTTTAGATAAGACATTCCCGCTTTTTCCATAACACGGCCTGAAGCTAGATTGAGACTAGCGTAACGAGCTCTGACTTTTTGAAAGCCTGCTTGAGTAAAACAAAAATCTAACACAGCTTTCAAGGCCTCTGTCATCATACCTCGGCCCCAAAAGTTTTTTCCTAAAACATACCCAATTTCACAACTTAAATCTTCCTCGTGCATTTCAATGATGCTGATATCTCCTATCACATGCTCTGGGTTCTCTTTGAGACAAATGGCCCATTTGTAATAGTTGGGATTAGTATAGGATGCAACCCAATTTCGAATCGAGTTCCGAGTCACCTCGACATCAGGATGAGGATCCCAGGTGACATAGATTAGATTCTCAGCAGACGAAGCCCAATTTTGAAACATGGCTTCCGCATCACTCTCCACAAATCTTCTCAAGATTAATCGGTCTGTCTGTAACATTTGCGTACCGATTGCTTTCATCATGTTACCTCGCTTTCTAAGCTTAAGGCTCAAGCTAAAAAGTTCCCCCGGACCTTCCTCGCTTTCTCATTTCCAGGCTCAGGGTAAAAAGGTCCACAGGTCTAACTCTCACTTTTTTATTTCAAGGTGAGAGGCTAAAAACCTCCACTGGAGGTTTTTACTCCCAAAAGTCATCAAATACGGTAATTGGTAGGTGGCGTTTGTGTTGGCCTTTGTGCCACCAGTTTTCGATAGTTGCTTGGGCTTCTGGACTGATGGTTTTGCCTTCAAGGTAGTCATCAATTTCATTGTAAGTGACTCCCAAGGCTACTTCGTCTGCAATACCTGGTTTTTCTTCTTCCAAATCTGCTGTTGGGATTTTTTCATAAAGGGCTGGGTCTGCACCAAGTTCCTTCAAAAGTTGTTTTCCTTGGCGTTTATTGAGGCGGTAAAGAGGGAGAATATCTGCACCACCGTCACCAAACTTGGTAAAAAAGCCTGTGATATTTTCCGCGGCATGGTCTGTTCCAATAACCGCTCCGCTATGGGCACCTGCAAGGGCATATTGGGCAATCATACGACTACGAGCCTTAATATTGCCCTTGTTAAAGTCTGAAACAGGACTTCCTGTCGCTTCGACTGCAGCTGTCATAGCATCAGCTGATTCCTTGATATTCACAACCAAGCTGACATCTGGCTGGATGAAAGCGAGAGCTTTTTGTGCATCTGCTTCATCAGCTTGCACGCCATATGGCAGGCGGACAGCGATAAATTGGTAGCTGTCATCTCCTGTATCTGCTCGCATTTCTTCCATAGCTAATTGCGCCAAACGCCCTGCCAAGGTTGAGTCTTGTCCTCCAGAAATTCCTAGTACAAAGGTTTTAAGGAAGGGATGTTTTTTCAAGTATCTTTTTAAGAAGTCAATCGAACGACGAATTTCTTCCTGGGCATCAATCACTGGTTTGACGCCCAGTTGCTGGATAATGGTCTCTTGCAAACTCATTCTTCTTCTCCTTCACCAAGGGCTTCCTTGCGCATCTTATCAATCAAGTCCATCTTATCTTGCCAAATATCACGCGCCAAGTCCACTGGATAGTGTTGCGGATTAAGCACGCGCTTGTATTCATCCCATAGCTTGTCGAATTCCTTACGAGCATAGGCCTGAATCTCAGTCAAACTAGGCAAATCGTAAACTAATTTCCCTGCTTTGAAGATGTCCACCAAGAGAGGAACAGCATCAAAGTTTCGAACGGTCTTCTTAATGTAAGTATAGGTCGGATGGAACATTTTGATTTCTGTCATGCTGGCAACATCCACACCGTCATAGGTGATGTAGTCACCTTCTGACTTACCTTTTTCACGACTAGTAATGCGCCATACCTGCTTCTTACCTGGGGTCGATACTTTTTCAGCATTGCTTGAAAGCTTGATGGTATTGCGCATCTTACCAGTTTCATCTTCGATAGCCACAATCTTATAAACCGCTCCAAGAGCTGGCTGATCATAGGCTGTAATCAGCTTGGTACCCACCCCCCAAACATCAATCTTAGCGTGTTGCATTTTGAGGTTAAGGATGGTATTTTCATCTAGGTCATTGGAAGCGTAAATTTTGGCATCTGGATATCCAGCCTCATCTAACTGTTGGCGAACTTTCTTGGAAATATAGGCTATATCCCCTGAGTCGATACGAACGCCTTTAAAATTAATCTTGTCTCCCAGTTCACGAGCTACCTGAATAGCAGCCGGCACACCGATGCGAAGCGTATCATAAGTATCTACTAGAAAGACACAGTCACGATGGGTTGAAGCATAGGCCTTGAAGGCCTTATAGTCGTTTCCATAAACCTGTACCAAGGCATGAGCATGAGTACCCAAGACAGGAATGCCAAAGAGTTTCCCTGCTCGCACATTACTAGTACCATTGGCGCCACCAATCACAGCTGCGCGTGTTCCCCAGATAGCAGCATCCATTTCTTGCGCACGACGTGTCCCGAATTCCATCAAAGGCTCATCTTCAATGACTGAACGAATACGTGCTGCCTTGGTCGCTATCAAGGTTTGAAAGTTAACGATGTTTAAAAGAGCCGTTTCGACCAATTGGCATTGGGCTAGAGGTCCTTCCACCTGCACAATCGGCTCATTAGCAAAAACCAAGTCCCCTTCCTGAGCAGAACGAACCGTTAGTTCTAACTTGAGATTTCGTAGGTAATCCAAGAATTCTCCATGATACCCAAGCGAATCCAAGTAGTCAATATCGCTATCTGAAAAGCGTAAGTCTTCAAGATAATGTACAATTCTTTCCAAACCAGCAAAAACCGCATAGCCGTTATTAAACGGTTGCTGGCGGAAGTAAACCTCAAAAACCGCCTTCTTATTGTGAATCCCTTGGTCAAAGTAAACTTGCATCATGTTAATCTGGTACAAGTCCGTGTGCAATGTCAAACTATCATCTGGATACATCTGTTTTCCTTCTTCCTACTTTACAAAGGTATGAACGTATTCTACCACTTTCACACCGTCCGATAAATTAGTACTATTATAACACATTTTACCAAGATTGATAAAAAGCTAACAAGCTATTCTCCATTCTCAAGTTCATCCATATCTTGCTCAAACTTTTTTTGAGCCCATTCGCCATAACTTTTAAGGCCGAGATTGCCGATAAAAACCCAAGGAAGGTAAATCAGATAAGTAATGACCCAAGCAGACAAGTATTTAACGTTCAAAGGATTGTGCTGATAAATTTCGATATTGAATTGATAATTCTGCAACATCAAAAGAGTCGTAATAGCGAGAGTTACCAGCAAACACCCTCCAATCGTAAAATGAAAACGACTATAGTAGTTCACACCCAAATCTCGAGCACGGCCGAAAAAGTAAGAAGTTCCAATAATGATAATGATGAGAATCATTATCGGATTAAAAAGACTTGGTGCTAATACTGTAATCATATAAGATAAAAGCAAGAAAGCTATAGAGATATAGAAACTTTCAGCCCCCGCTTTATTCATCAGTTGTTCTTCTCTTTCGTCTAGTAATTGATAATAAAAAAATCTATTTTTCATCTTCTTCCTCCCAAAATAGTTGGTCTAAAGTTTTGCCTAAACATCTGCAAATGGACTGGCAGAGGGAGAGACTGGGATTGTATTTCCCAGCTTCAATCAAGCCTATAGTCTGCCTAGTAACACCTACATCTTCTGCCAATTCCCCTTGTGTTAAATCAAGCTCTACCCGAGCTAATTTTAATTTTAAATTTTTAGCCACTAGAGTCCTCCTTCACATTTTTAAAAAAGTTGCGCTTCTTTTAAAAACATTATACCATATATCTAACTTAATGCAATATATAAATGTCATTTTGTAAGATTTTATTAACAAAAAACTCTCTATCATCTTACATGATAAAGAGTATTCGTTCTTTTTTGATACTTAGCTAAGTTCCTCTCCAAAAGAAAGAAGTCTAGGTCACAAATCTTTTTGATAATAGTATCTTTGCCCTGTGTAGGGATAGTCTTGCAAGGTAAAGACTTCCTTGTAGCCATGACTTAGATAAAAATCTGGCGCTTGAAACTGGTAAGTATTCACAAAAGCAAAACGACAGTTTCGATTCTTGGCTTCATTTTCAGCTCGCTGCAATAGTTTTGAACCAATTCCTTGTCCCCTCAATTCCTCTCTCACAAACAAATATTCGATTTCCAACCAATTTCCGAAAGTCTCTGCTACTAAGCCTGCCATGAGATTGCCCTTTTCGTCTTCGACATAAAGGTTCAGTGGCTCGCTTTCAGCCTCTTCTCTTTTAGAACGATTATAAGCACGAATCAAGTCCCCTATTTCCTGCGCTTTATGAGATTCCTTATTTTCCAATCTAACGTGCATCCAAACCTCCTAATAAACTGCTACAGCTTGATTATAGTCTTATTTAGATGGACTGTCAAACTAGAAAAAACTCACCAAGCAGAGTTGATGAGTCCATGAGTTATTTTCTAAATTTCCACTGGCTATAAATCCCAAAAACAAGGATCCAGATGGCAGAACCAACTGCCCCCATAAAGGTAGACTCTTGCAAAAAGAGAGTCGCAAAAACAAAGACGAAAAAGAGAATGGTTAGGGGATTAAGCAAGCGATACTGAGGCATGAGGTAGCCATCAGCCATGAAGTCTTGTGACTTGCGGTATTGAGATGGGCCACCATAATCAAGATATAAATCGCGATGTAAACACCTGATGAAGATGCTGTAATCAAAGCAAAGGCATCTGAAACACCTGGCAACACATTGATAAAGGCAGCCAGAGCAATCAAAATTGCTGAGGCGATGATGGCATTTTGTGGAACATTGTGGCGAGAAAGGGTATCGACCTTGATGGCCTTTAAGAAACGATTGGGCGAATCATGGGCAATCTGATATAAGTGTCTCCCTGTTGAGTAGAGAGTTGAGTTAAGAGCAGACGCCGCTGAGGTCAAGACAACAAAGTTGATTAGAGCTGCTGCCCACTTGATACCCGCCAGTTCAAAAACCGTTACAAATGGAGAATCTGAAGAATTAAGATAAGACCAAGGAATAATGGCCATAATCGCAATGAGAGCTCCCCCATAGAAGAAGATAATTCTAAGAGGAATTTCCTTAACAGCTTTGGGCAAGACCTGACGAGGGTTCTTTGTTTCAGAAGTTGTCACCCCGATAAACTCAATCATCAGATAGGCAAAAAATACCATTTGAAAGGCCATGACAAAGTTCATAACTCCGTTTGGAAAAAGAGAGAATTTGTCGCTGATATTTGCCAAACTTGCAACACCATGCGGTGTCTTAAAGCCTGTCAAAACCATAAAGACCCCAGTGGCAATCATGGCTAAAATCGCCACAATCTTGACCATAGCAAACCAAAACTCGACTTCTCCAAAGAGCTTAACCGCAATCAGATTGACCAAAGCCAAAATTGTTAAAAAGACAAGTTGAATCATCCAGCTAGGCCAGGTGGGAAACCAGAAGCGAACATAATCTGAGATGGCAGTGATTTCTGCCATACCGATAAAGACAACTGACAACCAATAAGACCAAACTGAGAAATATCCCCAACCTTTCCCCAAATGACGGGTGATAAAGTTGATAAAGGTATGTTGTTCTGGATCCTGATACAGCATCTCCCCAACAGCCCTCATCATCAAAAACATAAAGGCTCCTGTAATCATATAAATCAGGATGATAGAAGGTCCTGTAAGGCTGATAGAGCGACCAGCACCTAAGAAAAGTCCTGTTCCGATTGTTCCCGCAATGGCCATCACCTGAACATGGCGATTGGTTAAACCACGCTCCATTTTATTTTTCTTCTTATTTTCACTCATATAGTCTCCTTTTTATCCAATAAACCAAAAAGGAGTTGAGCAAGGCAAGGCCTTCACTACTCCTTTTTCATCCTATTTAGGCTGTTTTCTCAACCTTTAAGATTTTGACATCATAGCTACCAACTGGTGTTTCAATCGTTGCAGTATCACCAGTCTTCTTGCCAATCAAAGCACGGCCAATCGGACTTTCATTTGATACTTTACCAGCAAAAGCATCTGCACCTGCAGAACCGACGATGATGTAGACCTCTTCTTCGTCTTCACCGAATTCTTGGATTGTTACTGTTTTACCGATTGCTACCTCATCTTGGGCAACTGCATCGCTATTAACAATTTCAGCATAGCGAATCTTTGTTTCTAGACTTGAAATTTGACCTTCAACAAAAGCTTGTTCATCTTTCGCCGCTTCATACTCACTATTTTCTGAAAGGTCTCCATAGGAACGAGCAATCTTGATACGCTCTACGACTTCGGGACGTCGGACGAGTTTCAACTCCTCTAATTCTTTTTCTAGTTTTTCCTTTTCTTCAAGGGTCATTGGGTAAGTTTTTTCTGCCATTTTTTTAACTTTCTTTTCTATTTACTTTTTTAAAACAAAATTATGTGGAAAACCACATAATTTTAGTTTGAACTACTTGCTTGAGGTAACTTGCTATTGATATGCTCTGCAACGTTTTGATCATGTTCTTCTTTTGTTGTTGCAAAGTATACTTTACCATCTTCAACATTGGCTACAAAGTACAAGTACTCACTCTTTGTCTGGTTTACACTTGCTTCAATCGCATCCGAACTTGGGCTATCAACCGGTCCAGGCATGAGGCCAAGATTTGTATAGACATTATATGGTGAATCAATCGTTGTATCAATTCCAGCATCATCCGCTAGACTAATGTTTTGACCAAGTTTTCCTTGAGCATAAAGGATAGCGATATTGCTTTGAAGAGGCATACCGACATTCAAGCGGTTGTAGAAGACACCTGCAATCTTCTTGCGGTCTTCTGTCTTAGCACCTTCTTTTTCGACAAGAGAAGCAATGCTGAGCAATTCATTAACTGTCAGATTCTTTTCTTTGATCGTAGCGTAATATGGCGACATAGCCTTATCCATAGCAGCCACCATCTCATCAATCAAACTTTCAACAGTTGTGCTGTCTTTGATCGTATAGGTTGCTGGGAAAAGGTAGCCTTCAAGACGATAACGAACGCCACTGTCTTTTGTTGGAAGACTTCCAAGTAGGTTTGGATACTTGGCTACTAATTGTGAGATAAAGGTCTCATCTTGAGCTTTTGCCAAGAAAGCATCCGCAGTAAGAGGTTCTTTAAATTCACCTTGAAGTTGTCCTACTGTTTGAGCGATTTGCTCCAACGTATAGCCTTCTGGAATGGTCAAGTTTGCAAGAACAGGTGCCTGAGCTTCAGGAGTCCCACCTTTTTCCAATTCTTGAATCAACTCATCCGTACTCATACTCTTCTTCAAGTTGTAATAACCTGACTTCAAGTTGGCATGGCTATAGTATTTAGCATAAAGACTAAAGATAAGTCCATGTTTAACCAGACCAGATTTTTCCAAGGTGCTTCCAATTTCTTGAACATTTGCACCGTCTGGTATTTGAACCGTTACATAATCCTTAGAGCTCGCATCCACAGGTTTCAAAGAATCTTGAACGTAACCATAACCAAAGTAACCACCAACTACAACGAGTACTAGGAAAACTAGAACTGTTACTAGGCAACCTTTGGCTTTTGAGTTTTTCTTTTTCTTAGTTGATGTTGCACTTTGACGACGACTGCGACGAGTTTCTTCTCTTAAGCTGTCTGAGAACTCAGTAGAGTCAGGTGTTTCAAGCGCATTCTCAGGAGCAGTTGAATCATCGGACTCTTTCGTCTTATAAGTCACCGCTATCTTAGTCGGAGTATCGTTAAATTCTTTCTCTTCGTGTTTAAGCTCAACTGGTTCTACCTTTGGTAAAACAGGTTCAGGTGCAGATTCTTCAGTTTCTACAACTTCAACCTTGTCGATGATGGGCTGTTCTCCCACTTCCTCAAGTGTCACTGTATCTTCACTTCCAGTTGCTGGACGTGGAGGAACACTTGGTGCATTTTTTAGGATTTTATCGACAACAGATAGGGAATCCGCCATCAACTCTTCTGTTGATGTTTCTGGTTCAAGATCTGAAGGAGTTGCTGAACTAGCTTGAGATGAAGAAGCCGTCAGATTTGGAATCTCTACTTCTTTCTCTCTTCTATCATGTTCTTTTACTCTTTCTAAATCACGTAGAATTTGCTCTTTAAAGCTTAATTTTTCTTCTTCTCTTGATTTTTCAGTCAAAAGCATTACCTCCTTGTTGACAATCCATAATATTATATCTTAAAAGTCGCAGAAAAGCAACCAACTAGGGCATTCCCTAGCTAGTTTTCTTTATTTTCAGGCTGCCAGACCATATCATACCATGTTTCCCCAGCAAAGCTTGACTGGGATATTCCTTCATTAACAAAGCCATGTTTTTCATAATAGGCGATAAGGTAGTCATGACATGTCAAGTTAATGCCCTCTCGTTCATGTTCTAAAGCGACTTCTTTCAGAGCCTTTAATAGTCTTTTCCCCACTCCCAAAGCTTGTGCTTCCTTGGCAATAGATAGGCAAGTCACAGAAATATAACCTCCAGGTTGATGACTATAGTCTTTTATTTTTTCTGTAAAGGACTGATCATGTAGATGGCGGTGCGGAACGACTGGACCTTCGATATAACCAAGAATACGCCCCTCTTTTTCAGCTACCAAAAAACTGGTCTGAATTTCCTGCAAATGCGCCTCAAAGACCGAACGAGGAATGGCTTCCTTCAGTGAAAAATTCTCCAGCTCTATCTCTATAATCCGATCTAAATCCGAAAATCTTGCTTGTCTGATTTTCATATTTCCTCCTGATAAAAGGGATTTGCCCATATCAGATACCATTCAGAACCACTGCAATAATGACTATCGGTCACTTCTTCTTCAACAAAGCCATTCATTTCAAAATATGATAGTAGTTCATCAGGACTCTGCAAAAGAATACCTTGGTGATTTAGTTCGACTGTCACCTGTTTCAAGGCCGCAAGAAGAAGAGTTCCCAGTCCCTGTCCCCAATGGTCAGGATGAATAGTCAATGATTTTATTTCTATCCATTTGGGATGAATAGACTGAGCTTCTCCTAAAATATAGCCTAAGAGCTGATTTTCATCCCCAGCTACAAGAAAGGTACCCGCAGTCTTGCGGATACTCTCTTCTAAAGATTGGCGGCTAAATACCTCTTCTAACGAAGGATTGGCTTCTTCAATCGCCAACATTTCGTCTAAATCTGATAAGGTGGCTTGCCTTATAGTGATTGGAATTTCCATCTGTTTCCCTTATTGGACGTTGCTTGTCAAATTAGACAAGAGACGTTCAAATGAATATTCATAGGTTTGGATGTCTCCTGCACCCATAAAGACGTAAACAGCATTATCATGGTCTAAGAGAGGAGATACATTCTCAACAGTGATAACCTGGTGTTTCTTGTTGATTTTATTGGCTAAGTCTTCTACTTTGACATCACCATGGTCCACTTCACGGGCCGATCCATAGATTTGCGCTAGGTAGACGGCGTCTGCTTGATTCAATGCATGGGCAAATTCGTCCAACAAGGCGATGGTTCTAGTAAAGGTATGCGGTTGGAAGATTGCTACGATTTCCTTACTTGGGTATTTTTGACGAGCTGCATCCAAGGTTGCAATGATTTCTGTTGGATGGTGGGCAAAGTCATCAATGATCACTGTATCATTGACGATTTTTTCAGTGAAACGACGCTTAACACCTGCAAAAGTTTTTAAGTGTTCACGGACCAAGTTCAAATCAAAACCAGCTGTGTAAAGAAGACCAATAACAGCTGTCGCATTCATGATATTGTGACGACCAAAGGTTGGAATGTGGAATTGACCCAACTCTTGACCACGGAAATGAACGGTGAAGGTCGAACCAGTCGTAGAACGAAGAAGATCGCTAGCTACAAAGTCATTGCCCTCAGCTTCAAACCCATAGTAATAGATTGGCGCATTGGCTGTGATCTTACGCAACTCAGCATCCTCACCGTATACAAACAAACCTTTGGTAATTTGTTTGGCATAGTCGTTAAAGGCATTGAAAACATCCTCTAGACTTGTAAAGTAGTCTGGATGGTCAAAGTCAATGTTGGTGATGATAGAGTATTCTGGGTGATAAGGCATGAAATGGCGCTCATATTCGTCTGATTCAAAGACAAAATATTTGGCATTGGCTGAACCACGACCTGTCCCGTCACCAATCAAGAAGCTGGTGTCTGTGATGTGAGACAAGACGTGTGACAGCATACCTGTTGTTGAAGTTTTTCCATGAGCTCCTGCCACTCCCATGCTGACAAAGTCGCGCATAAAACTACCTAGGAATTCGTGGTAACGTTTGTAGCTGATACCATTTTGGTCCGCATAGGCAATTTCAACGTTGTTATCTGGACGGAAGGCATTTCCCGCGATAATCTCCACATCACCTTGTAGGTTCTTTTCATCAAAAGGAAGAATCGCAATCCCTGCCTGCTCTAGTCCACGTTGAGTAAAGTAATATTTTTCAACGTCTGAACCTTGAACCTTGTGTCCCATTTGGTGCAACATCAAGGCTAGGGCACTCATCCCTGATCCCTTGATTCCAATAAAATGATATGTTTTTGACATGCTTTTCTCCCCTACTCAGTAATTCTTGTCAGATTCAACTCTTGGGCAACCTGACGTTCCTGTTCTGTTTGCTTATTCTTTTTATTATAGATTTGACTCTTCTTTAGAAAATCGTAGTTGTTCTTTTTAGTTTTTTCCGTTTGGGTTTTCGGAGTTGGATTCGCCACTTGGCCAACCTCCTCAGCTAAGATATAGTGAGACTGGCTCAAGTTTTTACTAAATTTGGCAAACTCACCAGGGTTTTCCTTTTGAAATGGTGCTGTTGGTTGGTTTCCTTGACGAACAAGTGTTAAACCATTGTGTCGTCTAGTATGACTAACATCTTGAGTCAAATACTTGGCTGAGCGTTTCTTCTTCAAGTCCGCACGCGCCTCTTCTCGAGCCAACTCTGCATAAGTCTTTTCAACTTTTTTAGGTTCTGGGCTTGGCTTTGACTCCTTATTAACCACTGGAGAAACTACGGTTTCTTCCTCATTGATAGGAGACCATTCCAAATAGTTCTTATCGCGGTAATCACCTTTGATATTGCTAATAAAGTCTGACTCATCGTACAAGTCCATGACTGGCATTTTGGTCAGCATGATCTCATCATCTGACACCAATGGAAATCGATCTTGTTTCATTTTGTATTTCCTTTCAACACTTCATTATAGCGTATTGTCTTGATTTTTCAAGTGCTGGCTTCAGAAATTCCCAAAATTTCACGAATTTCTGCCAGACTGAGACTCGCACGCGACTCCGTACCATCTAAAACTTGGGAAACCAAATGTTTCTTTTGTTCTTGAAGTTCTTGGATCTTTTCTTCAATGGTCCCCTTGGTAATCAAACGATAGACCTCGACCATCTGCTCCTGCCCCATGCGGTGGGCTCGTCCGATAGCCTGGGCTTCGACAGCGGGATTCCACCAAAGGTCAACCAAAATAACCGTATCAGCTCCCGTTAGATTGAGACCAACACCACCCGCCTTAAGGGAGATGAGAAAGGCATCTCTCTCCCCTTGGTTAAAGGCCTTGGTCATCTCCTGTCTGTCATGAGCAGGAGTTGAACCTGTGATTTTGAAGGAGGTCAAGCCCAAGTCTGGGAGTTCTTTCTCGATTTTTTCCAACATTCCTTTGAACTGGGAGAAAATCAAGACCCGATGCCCACCATCAGCCACTTGTAGCAATAAATCTCGGAGACTATCCAATTTACCACTAGCTCCCTGATAATCGTCCATGAAGAGAGCTGGCGTATCGCAGATTTGACGCAAACGCATGAGTCCAGATAAGATTTCTACCCGACTTCTCTGGAATTCTTGATCTGTCACTTGCGCTAGGCGGTCTCGCATCTGTTGCAACTGGGCTAGATAGATAGCCTTCTGTTGGTCTTCCAGTTCATTTTTATAGACGACTTCAATCAGATCAGGTAGTTCTGTAAGAACTTCTTCTTTCTTACGCCTCATGACGAAAGGCTTGATAAACTGCGCGACTCGGTCAGCCGGTAATTTCATAAACTCTTTCTTGTTCGGCAAGAGCCCAGGTAGCACAATTTGAAAGATAGACCACAACTCTCCTAAATGGTTTTCGATGGGCGTACCTGACAAAGCAAAAACTGCCGGCACCACAAACTGGCGCAAACTCTGAGCAATCTTGGTTTGGGCATTTTTCATGACCTGGGCTTCATCTAAGAAGAGAAAATCAAAAGCCATCTCTTGATAAAGCTCGCTGTCTTGACGAAAGGTGGCATAGCTAGTCACATAGATTTGGTGATTTTCAGAAAGAATTGCTTCTCGATTCGCTTTCAAACCATGAACGACAGCCAAATCCAACTGTGGGGCAAATTTCCTGAATTCATCTGCCCAATTGTAGATCAAACCTGACGGAGCCAAAATCAAGACCCGACTATCTTCTGTCACCTGACTGGTCAAAAAAGCGATGGTTTGCAGTGTTTTTCCCAGTCCCATATCATCTGCCAGGATGCCACCAAAGCCATAGTGATGAAGCATCTGGAGCCAACGGACTCCCTTTTCCTGATAGTCTCTCAAACTCGCCTGCACCCGTATATCTCCCAAAGGAAAATCCTCTGGATGGGTCAAATCATGAGCTAAATGCTGAAATTCTTCCGAGAAAGAGATCCGATCTCGACCTTCAAAAAGCTGAGAAAGGCTATAAGCCAGAGATTTTCGCGCTTGGAAAGAACCATCTTTTAGCTCAACCCCCAGTTCCTGCAAATTTTGACGAATCTGCTTGGTTTCCTCATCAAAAAAGTACACTTGGTCAGAAGAACTGATATAGAAATCCTGATTACTGGTCAGGGCTTTAAGAGCTTGATCAATCTCTTCTTGGGCAATCCCTTGGAAATCAAATTGGATTTCCAACAATCCTCCCTTGGACTCAATCTGAACCTGAGGAGCTTGGACACTGTAGAGCTGATTGATTTCATCAGACAAGAAAACTTGACCCAATTTCTCAAAAGCTGGAATCGTATGGTGAAAGAAAGAATAAACTGCCTCTGGCTTCAAAGCCTGTCTCCAAGACTGAAAATCAGCCTCAAAACCAGCCCCTAAACAGACTTGAAATAGTTGGTCTTCCAAGACGGCATCGCTTGAAAATAGTAATTGTTCCAGCTGTTGACGACTAGTCACCTTAACATCTCCATAGTCAAACTGGATATCCAAACGGATGCGGCCGTCATCCTCCCTATCAAAGTAAAAGATTGGTGAAAAGGGTCTGATTTGCAAGCGCTCAGGAGCAGAAACTGTGCCCAGCTGTCCAAACAAAGTCAGACAGGCAGCCAGACGGTCGCGATCACTGTTGTCAAACTGGAGGCATTTTCTCCCTCTCTCCTCCTGAGGAAGCTCCTTGATTTCCTTTAGGAGGCTGATTTGTTTAGGATTTAAGAGATAAAGATTCCCCTTACGAAAGAGAACTGCCCCTCCATAGAATACGTTGACTCGCTCACTTTCAGAAATCTCCATTTCAAAATAATCGGGATACTCCTGCACTGAAAAAGAGAACAGTTCTGCATCGGGATCTAAATCATGAAAGAGAAGATTTTCATAACTAGTAATCTGGTGCTCAAAATGAAAATCTTCCAAGTTCATCAATAACCCCACTCCCTGCTCAAAAAAGGTCAGAGGGAAAAAGAGGTGACGACCTTGATTAGGGAAAAAGAGCTCTTGACTCAGTCCCTCCTCAATCAAGCCACATAAAAAAGTAAGAACATCTTGACTAGCTGTATCAAAAGACTCCCAAGACAAGTCATTTTCATAGTATTTCCCAATCATGTATGGCTTTCGATGGACTAAGACCTTCAAAAAGAGAGGGATGTCACGAATGACATAATATTTTTGACTATCAACTAAACCGATTCGGAGAGTCCAAAGGAGGCGATTGGTTCCAGCTTCTACCTGGCCTTGAGCCGACAAAGTGTAGATTTTCTCTCTCTTCTGAGGTTGGATCCGCTCCAAAAAACTACCACCAAAACCAACCTTGGTTTCGACCTCTTCTTGCTCTTCATGTCCTTTTTCTAAGGATTGTAAAATCACCTGGCCTTCTTCGTCGTTCTTCAGATAATGCTCGAGCGCTGCGAGGTGAACACAGTAACCTCTTTTTTGGAAAAAATCGCAAGCACAAAAAACCAGATCATCCTCTAAACTGTAGCGCAAGTCTTCTCCCGCCACACGAGTATAGAGGCGATTCCCTTTTTCCTTGATAATCTCAATGTTGCCTGTTTCATAGAGTACAACCCCCTCCATGCGCAACTTTCCCGGAATCAATTTAGCCATAGTTACCCCTTTATCTTATCTTTTCATTATACCACATTTTCCCCTACGAAAATAGCCTTCTAGGAAGACTTTTCTCCTAGAAGGCTCGATTTTTAAAGTGTAGCAAAAGTGGTCACGATGCGTTGGCAAACCTCTTCCAGTACTGACTTCGGCATAGCCACATTGAGGCGGGCATGAAGAGTTCCCTCCTCTCCAAAGTCCAAACCTCGATTCAAGATAACCTTGGCTTCATTCTTCAAAAGCTCTTGCAAGCGGTCATCCGTTAGGTCATAGGCTGAAAAATCAAGCCAGATCAAGTAAGTTCCTTGCGGTTTCATGACCTTAATCTTGGTTTCGTTGCCCAAAACATCCACTACATAGTTAATGTGGTCCTCGATGACTTCTTTTAACTCTCCTAACCAGTCCTTACCATAACGGTAGGCAGCTTCTGTCGCCAAATACCCCAAGCCTGAGATTTCATGTTGGTTATTGGCCAACTGGCGTTTTTGGAAAGCCAGACGAAACTTTGGATTTTCAATAACTGCATAGGAATTCTTGGTCCCAGCAATATTAAAGGTCTTAGTGGCACTGCTCAAGATAAGGGCGAAGTCTTTAAAGTCTGGATCAATGGTATTAAAAGACTGGTGTTTGTGACCAAAGAGAGCCAAATCTTGGTGAATCTCATCTGAAACCAACAAAACACCATGTTTTTGGCAGAGATGCCCAATCTTTTCTAACACTTCCTTTTCCCAAACACGTCCACCAGGATTGTGGGGATTGCAAAGGATATAAAGCTTCACATCCTCTTCCACCAATTCCTTCTCCAACTGGTCAAAGTCAATCTCAAACAACCCATCCTTTTCCACCAAAGAATTGGTAATCAATCTGCGATTGTTCAGTTTGACACTGCGGGCAAAAGGAGGATAGACCGGTGTGTTAATCAGAACAGCCTCTCCCTCTTTTGTAAAGGCTTGAATGGCTGTTGAGATGGCCGGTACCACTCCCTCAATGAAGACGAGAGCTTCCTTGTCAAAGTGATATCCGTGTTGACTGGCTTCCCAGTCCTGAACCGACTCAATCAAAGCATCGCTAGCATAGGTATAGCCATAGACCAACTGATCTGCGTAGGCTTGTACAGCTCGTCGAACCTCAGGCAAAACCACAAAGTCCATATCCGCTATCCAGGCTGGTAGAATTTCTCGATCAGCTTCTGCTTCTTTCCATTTATAGGTATGGTGCCCAAAACGATTAGGCAGGCTTGTAAAATCATATTTCCCCATATCTATCTTATCCTTCCAAAGCTTGGCGCAAGTCCGCAATCAAATCTCTAGCATCTTCAATCCCGATTGACAAGCGCAAGAGGTCATCTGTTAAGCCATAGGAATGGCGCACTTCTGCTGGAATATCCGCATGGGTTTGAGTTGTCGGATAGGTGATCAAACTCTCTACTCCACCCAAACTTTCCGCAAATGAAAAGACCTTGAGGCTATTTAAAATATGAGGAATACGTTTTTCATCCACTACTTTAAAGGAAATCATACCCCCACGTCCAGTATAGAGCACTTCCTTGACAGCAGGTGAATCCTTCAAAAAAGCAACCACTTCTTGGGCATTGGCTGTCGAACGTTCCATACGAAGAGGCAGAGTTTTAAGACCACGAATCAACTGATAACTATCAAATGGTGACAAGACCGCACCAGTCGTATTCAAATTGTAGAACAGTTGCTCATATAGTTCTAAACTATTAGTCACAACCACCCCAGCTAAGACATCATTGTGCCCTGCTAAATACTTGGTGGCTGAATGAAGAACGATATCAGCACCATCTTCAATCGGACGTTGGTAAATCGGACTGTAGAAGGTATTGTCCACCACTACCTTGGCACCCTTGGCATGAGCTAGTTTGGCTAGTTTGGCAATATCAAATTCCAACATCAAGGGATTGGTTGGCGTTTCGATATAGAGAACATCCACATCATTTTCCAGCTCAGTAATCAACTCTGCTTCAGTATTGGCATAGGTAAAATGGAAACGACCTTCCTGCTCCACTTGGTTGAACCAACGGAAAGAACCACCATAAAGGTCTCGCACTGCCAAGACTTTACTTCCTACTGGAAAGACACTAAAGGCCAGTACAATCGCAGCCATACCTGAGCTCGTTGCTAGGGCATAGTCCGCTGATTCAATAGCCGCCAAAACCTCCTCCGCCTTACTACGAGTTGGGTTTTTAGTACGGGTATAGTCAAATCCCGTAGACTGACCGAACTCTGGATGCTGATAAGTGGTTGAAAAATGAAGTGGAGTCACCAAGGCACCTGTTGCCTTATCTGACTTGATTCCCGCCTGGGCCAAAATTGTGTTGATGTGTAGTTCTTTGCTCATACAATACCTCCAAATCTATAGTAACTATTGTACCACTTATTTTTACTAACTCATTTTCTTGTTTTCAAGAGCTAGTTATAGTTTCAAACTATATAAAAACGATAGTTCCTTGAGAAACTATCGTTTTTCCTGTTGAATAGACTGGTTATTTAACGTGTTTTGCCAGTTCTTCTTGGGCTTTTTTATTTGATTCTTCTTTTTCTTTTAGCCATTTTTCTTTCGCTTTTTCATACTCATCAGCCGTTACAGTCTTATCTTGTAACTTGAGATACTTGTATGATTCGACACCCTTATTTCCAGCTTGTGAGAATGGTGATGAGAATGGAACTGTCTTTCTCAAGGTCGGTGTTCCACCCTGAGAAACGTTTGGAATTGCAAGGGCGCTATCAACGAGCCAAGCTTGAATTTCAGCATATTTTTCATAACGTTTTGCTGGATCTTGCTCCTTGTTCGCTTCTTCTAACATTTGAGTGTAAGTATCCAGACCAACTGCCTTAGCCTTGTCATTGACCTCACCTGGTTCTAGACCAATATTTTGCAACATACCACCGTTATTGACATTTAAGATATCAAGATAACTTGATGGATCCAAGTAGTCCGCACTCCAACCGCCATTATAGATATCAAAGTCTTTTTGAGCTGCAGTTTGAGCTAGGTAGCTAGAGTTGTCAAAGTCATCTGTTGATAGCTGTTGGATATCGATAACCACATTCTCAGCTCCTAGAACAGATTCGATGGATTGTTTCAAAGAGCTTGCTTCAAGTACACCTTTTTTAGCTGATTGGTCAACTGTTACATCCAAGTGGATTGGAAATTGCACACCCTTAGCTTCCAATTCTTTCTTAGCTTCTGCAAATTTAGCTTTAGCCTTATCAGGATTGTAGTATGGATCTTGCGCATCTGCAAAGTTGATTCCTTGCCATTCTTGGCCATAGTTGACCATCTTTTCTGAAACAACATCGCCAAAGTCTTTTCCGTTGATACTTACAAATGTTGGAGGTACAACCAAGTTACGAATAATCTTCGTTGCTCCGTCCTCCCCTTGAGATTGTGCTCCATAGGCTGTACGGTTATAAGCATAGTTGAAGGCTTGACGGAAGTTTTTATTCAGAACTGCTTCTTGGGTTGATTTCTTTTCGATATCTGAAGATTTAGACGTGAAGTTATAAGACTTTCTGTCCAAGTTGAAGTTCAAGTAATAAGAAGTTGCATTTTGCATACTATAGATGATGTTATCCTTGTTCTTCTCTTTAATTCCTTCAAAGCTTGAGCTATTTGGATAGAGACGCGCGTAGCTATAGACTCCTTCTACAAAGTTACGTGCTAATGCATCTTGGTCACTACCATCATAATAGGCCAATTTCACATCATCCACAAAGACATTCTTTTCATCCCAGTAGTTGGGATTTTTCTTGAACTCGATAACAGATTTTGAAACAAAAGATTTCATCAAGAAAGGTCCATTGTACAAAATACTAGAAGGGTCTACCTTACCAAAGTCATCCCCTTTTGATTTTAAGAAATCTGCATTGACAGGGAAGAGAATGGTTGAAGTTGTTTTAGAATTCCAATAAGATTCTGGACGTGTCAAAGTGTACTGAACCGTTTGGTCGTCAATCGCCTTAACACCGACAGTTGAAAAGTCAGTTGTTTTTCCGTTGATATAGTCATCCAAACCTACTACAGAGTCTTGAACAAGGTACAAGGCTTCGGATTTTTTATCAGCAGCATATTTCAAACCTGTCACAAAGTCTTGGGCCGTTACAGGGGCGTATTCTTCACCCTCATAAGTATACCATTTTGCATCCTTACGCAATTTGTAAGTATAGGTCAAACCGTCCTGAGAAACAGTCCAATCCTCTGCCAATGATGGAACATAGTTACCGTATTGGTCATTTTCCATCAACCCATCCACCAAATTGGTCACGATGTCATTGGTTGTTGCACGGTTTTCTGCAAGATAGTTCAAACTAGATGGATCACTCGAATAAACATAGTTATATGTTTTAGTAGCGCTACTTGAATTTCCACATGCGCTCAGTAAGATACCTGCGCTTAACACGACACTTGCAAGTGTCAGATACTTGGCCTTAGACTTTTTCATTTCCAGAACCTCCTGTTTAAAAGTTTTGTCTTATTATACAGCTTTGGTTTTATTTAGTCAAGTAATTTCTGAAGAAAAACTTAAAAAAACATATTTTTTGCTCTTAATTTTAGAAAAAGTTCTCTTTTTTTAAGAAAAATGTAGTATAAAAACCTTTCTGTTAAAGAAAGGTTAAATTCATTACTTTTATTTATAAATATTTTTACGATATTTTCAATCGTGTACGTAGTCGATCAGCTTGAGCTTTGCCGATTATCTTGTCCAAGAGTCGTGTCCGTAGGCTCATCAAACCATAAAGACCTCCTCCAAGCCCTCCGATGAGAGCCACATAAAGGAAACTCCAGAAACGTCCACTTGGTTGGAAGACAAAACCGAGTAGCCACTGCAAGAAGCCAACTAGGATAAACATGACGAGGGTCAAGATGGTAATCAAAATGGTTCGCTTCAAGATAATCTTTCGACGAGCACCTGTTACCTGGCAGATGTCTCGGTACATCAAGACATTTGGAATAATCAAGCCGATAGTCGTTGAAATCAAAGGACCGTAACTATGGAAAATAGCAATGGTTGGCAATTGCAAGACGATCTTAGCAAGGGAACCATAGACAAAGTAAAGAACTGCCTTGCGGTTTTGGAACATGGCCTGAAGCATAGGAGATAAGACCATATACAAGCCTAGGATAGTAGACTGCAAAACTGCAAAGACAAATAAGCCCACGGCCAGACTATCTGGCTTACCGTAAAAGACTGTATAAAGAGGCTCCCCTACCATGACCACTCCAACTGTTGCAGGTAGTAGAAATAAGAAGAGCATGGTGAGGCTATCTTGGACTAAGCGAGCCGCCGCCTGCAAGTCGCCTTTTACATAGTTTTCCGTCAACAGCGGCAAGCCGACACTCCCAATTGAAACTCCTACAGATATTAAAATCATAGTAATTTTATTCGGATTGGCAGAGAAATAAGAAAACATGACAACCAAGTCTTCATTGCTGTAGTTGGTTAACCACTTCATACTATTAATAAAGGTCATCTGGTCTAAAATCTGGAAGAGCTGGATGGCTGATCCTGTCAGGATAAAGGGAATGGCTTCCTTAATGGTATCGACTAAGAGTCGCTTACTATTGATTTTATCCCGTGTTTCAAAGACTCTTTTGAGTAAACCTTCTTGGGCTAAGAAGTAGATCAAGACTGCAAAACTAGCCACCATCCCCACAAAAGCCGCAAAGGTCGATTGGGTAACGGCTGATAAGTAGTCTCCAGAACCCATTTTCATAATGAAGAAGGTTGCCATCAACATCCAGATAACACGAATCACCTGCTCAGCGATTTGACTCATGGCATAGGGTTTGAGGTTATTCATCCCTTGGAAGAAGCCTCGAATGACACTCATAGATGGGAAAATCAAGACCGCCCAAGCCAAGCTCTGCATGATGGGAATCAGGTCTTTCCCCACACCTGACAAATCTGCTAACCAGGGAGAAAAGAGATACAAGACCAAAGCAAAGACTAAGCCCAAGCCCGTCATAAAGCTTAGGAAACTCCGAATCAAGGCAAAGCTATGCTCTTCTTCTCGCATGGTATTGTACTTAGCCACTTGTTTGGCGACTGCAACAGGGATACCCGCTGTTGAAATCAGCAAGAACCAGGCGTAAATATTGTAGCCCATGGTAAAGAGACCATTGGCCTTAGCGGCATAAGTCCCCATCCAGATATACCAGGGAATAATGTAGATAGCACCAAGGAGGCGACTAATAAAGTTACTAGCTGTTAGCCAAGCAGTCCCTCGCAACATCTGGGCTTGCTGGTGATTGTTTTCGTTAGACATAGCTTCCTCATTCAATTTTGATAACTAGGAAAAGTTCCTCATCTTCCATTATAAACTTTTCCTTGTTACTTGTAAAATTCGGGCGTGAAGTTTATAATAGAAAGTATGATTAAGATTGAAACCGTATTAGATATTTTAAAGAAAGATGACCTTTTTCGCGAGATTATTGACCAAGGTCATTACCACTACAACTACAGTGAAGTTGTTTTTGACAGCATCAGTTACGACAGTCGAAAAGTAAAAGAAGGGACTCTTTTTTTTGCCAAAGGTGCTGCCTTTAAAAAAGAATACCTCCTATCCGCTATAAGTCAAGGCTTAGCTTGGTATGTCGCAGAAAAGGACTACGAAGTCGGTATCCCCGTCATCATTGTGAACGATATCAAAAAAGCCATGAGTTTGATTGCGATGGAATTTTATGGTAATCCGCAAGAGAAACTCAAAATTCTCGCTTTCACAGGGACAAAAGGAAAGACAACAGCTGCTTACTTTGCTTACCACATCCTATCTCAACGCTACCCAACAGCTCTCTTGTCAACTATGAATACAACTCTGGATGGCAAGACCTTCTTTAAATCTTCCTTCTCAACACCTGAAAATATCGATCTTTTCGACATGATGGCTCAGGCTGTTAAGAATGGAAGAACCCATCTTGTAATGGAAGTCTCTAGCCAAGCCTATCTTGTTCATCGAGTCTATGGCCTGACCTTTGATGTAGGTGTCTTTCTTAACATCACTCCTGACCATATCGGTCCGATTGAGCATCCTAGCTTTGAAGACTACTTCTACCACAAACGTCTCTTGATGAAAAATAGCCGAGCAGTTGTCATTAATAGCGACATGGACCACTTTTCTGTATTGAAAGAACAAGTGGAAGATCAAGAACATGACTTCTATGGTAGCCAGTCAAGTAACCAAATCGAGAACTCCAAAGCCTTTAGCTTTTCAGCTACAGGTAAACTCGCTGGTGATTATGATATCCAACTCATCGGCCACTTTAACCAAGAAAATGCAGTTGCTGCAGGACTTGCCTGTCTTCGTCTAGGTGCCAGTCTAGAGGACATCAAAAAAGGGATCGCTGCAACCCGCGTTCCTGGACGTATGGAAGTTCTCACTCAGAAAAATGGAGCCAAGGTCTTCATCGACTATGCCCACAATGGTGATAGTCTGAAAAAACTGATTTCTGTTGTTGAAACTCATCAAACTGGAAAGATTGCCCTGGTTCTGGGTTCGACTGGAAACAAGGGTGAAAGTCGTCGCAAAGACTTTGGACTACTCCTCAATCAACATCCTGAGATTCAAGTCTTTCTAACTGCGGATGACCCCAACTATGAAGATCCAATGGCCATTGCAGATGAAATCAGCAGCTATATCAGTCATCCTGTTGAAAAGATTGCCGATCGTGAAGAAGCCATCAAGGCAGCTATGGCCATCACAAATCAAGAACTTGATGCCGTGATTATTGCTGGTAAGGGAGCTGATTGCTACCAGATCGTCCAAGGAAAGAAAGAAGACTATCCTGGAGACGCAGCTATCGCAGAACGTTATCTATAAAAAAATCAAGGGAATATTTCCCTTGATTTTTTTAGTCTTCTTTCTTAAATGAATTTTTAAGACCTTCAACGGCACCTTCTACAGCGCCTTTAGCATCTTCAACTACTTCTTTTGCTTTGGCAACTGTTTTTTCTACAGTGCCTTCTGCTTCTGTCTTGCTATCGCCAGTAACTTTACCAAATCCTTCTTTGATAGCACCAGTTGCTTGATCCAATTTATTTTCAAGTGACATAGCTCTGTCTCCTTTGCTTTTAATACGATAATCGTTATCGCTTACATTCAGTTTATGCTTATTCTTTAGTAAAGTCAAACAATCTGCTCAAAATGAAGCAATTAAAGTAAATAGAAAGTCAACCGTTCCTTGTCAAAATCAACAGCCAACTCATATTTTCCTTCTTTGTTTTGCACAATATAACCCAAGACGACTAGACTCTCAACAAAGATATCACGGCGTTTCTGCATCAGTTGATCTTTTTTGAGGAATTTTAACAAAAAAGTCGTCATATATTTGAGGGCATACTCAGGGTTAACATCTCCTAAAATATCATAGAGTTTCTGCTGTTTTTCTGTCAAAGGATATTGGTGCTTGACCTTGTAGAAATAGTTGGATAGGGTCATCTTTTCTCTTGCAAAGTCCGTACGTTCGACTAAAATGGCAGCATTGGTTTGATTGCGCAATTCTGTCTCAAAAGTCTTCTCCAACAAGGCTTGATAGACTGGACTGTCCTCTCTGATAAAAATTTCTTGGTCAAGGGTTAGATTGTCTATCGATTCTAGAAAAGAGAGATTGAGAAAATAGCGTTTGTTTTCCCTTCGGATCAAACCTGCCTTAATATACTCTTCCATGAGTTTATCAACTGCTACATCTAGAAACTGAGCCTTGATTTCTCGAAGGATCACATCGTCATGCTGGTCCAGATAGTCCACCAAATCTATAAAAAATGGCTGTCGAGTCAAACGAGATGGGTTAAAAATCTGAATCATGAAGATTCCTTTCTTTACATTCTAATAGAGGGGATGCTGCTAGTTGACTAGGATTGGTCCCTGGTTGATTCAGAGGCGCTGGAAGTTCGAGTTTCCTGTAGTATTCCCTCCAAAAATCACTGATCTCCTGCTCCCCGTCCCCAAATTTCATGGGAATAGTTTCAAAAATCGGTAGGATTTCAGCGATGTACTGGGAGCAGTAAAAGCCATACCCATCTGGGTAAAACGAGCTATTATAAGGAGCACCTAGATGCTGGCAAGCCTTCTCCTTTACCAAGTCAGCTTCCAACTCTGGATAGACATAAAGATCGTAAAGATGAGTCGGTTCAAAAAATTCAGCCAGTTCTTGACAAATGACACCAGCTTGCCCACTAGCATGGTAGATGAAACCGTCCAAAAAGATGGCTACATGACTATAGTTACCGGTAGAAGCCTGGATGGCCTGCCCCATATCTGAAAGGTCCTTCACAAAAATCAAATCACCATTTTCTAACATCTTTCTCTCCTAGAAAAAAAGGAGCCGAAACCCCTTTAGCTATATGGAAAACACCGTTTTCTCGTGTCAATCTCCATTTAAATAATTCATTAACTATATTATAAGAATCACTCTAGCTGAAAATAATAAAGCAGACCCAAACTTCCAAAAGACAGAACTAAGTATAGGATTCCTATTTGCAATCCATACAAATGCCAAAAACTACCACTAACTAAAATAAAAATCGACGTCTCAGCAACAAGGCGATGCCATTTTTTAAAAGCATGTGGAGATTTTGGTGCCATATATCGCGCCCAAAATAAGATTAATAGAACTGCTAGAAGAAAAAACAGGAATTTTTCCAGCCAAGAAATTTGTATCACAGATACGGAGAAAAGACCAAGGATTGCCACAACCTCAACCAAAAAGCGCAGTCCTTCAATCAATCGCATCATGCTATCACCTTCTATAAATAGTCAAATTAACAGTTCCAAATATTCATTAAGAATTACCCATTAAAGCTTTCAGTCAACTGAGGCACCACTTGTTTCTTACGTGAAACAGCACCTGGGAGGAAAGCGTGGTTGTTTTCAAGTTTGAAATTGAAGGCAGCTTCCACCTTGTCCATGTTTGATCCAAGAGCAAGGATTTCTGAGTTTGAGTTGACGATGTCTGTAATCATCAAGACAAAGTCTGAGTAGCCGTTTGCTGCATTAGCTGCTTGCATTGCTGCTTCGATTTCTGCTTGGCGTTCCAAGACTTCAGCAATATCAACTGTATTGACTTGGGCAACACGAACCTTATTTCCATTGAGTTCAAAGGTCTTAGCATCGATATCAATCAATTCTTCAGCAGACTTGCTAGCCAAGTTAGTACCAGCCTTGAGCATAGCCAAACCGTACTCTTCCAAGTTGACACCAGCTAATTCAGCCAATTCAGGCGCAATGACTTTATCAGATGGGTGAGTTGTTGGAGATTTCAAAAGAAGAGTATCTGAAATCAAACCTGAAAGCATCAAACCTGCGATTTCTTTAGGAACAGCTACACCATGCTCTTTGAACATGCGGTAAACGATAGAAGACGCTGATCCAACTGGTTCCAAACGCATGTAAAGTGGGCTGGCAGTTTCAAAATTAGCCACACGGTGGTGATCCACAACTCCGTAAACTTCTACTTCAGCAATATCTGACACTGATTGTTGGAATTCATTGTGGTCAGTCAAGATGACTTGCTCTGCACCTTCTGCTTTAGCAGATGTGATGACGCGTGGTGCTTCTACACCAAAATAGTTCAAAACAAAAGCTGTTTCTTCATTAGGAGTTCCAAGTGCTACAGCTTCTGTGTCCAATCCATAAGCCTCTTTTGCAAGGTAAGCAAAGGCTACAGATGACCCGATGGCATCTGAGTCTGGATTTTGGTGACCAAATACTAGAATCTTAGACATGATAATACCTCTTTAAATTTATTCATCTTATTGTAGCACTTTTTTCCTCTTTTGACAAAAGTAAGAGGAGCACAAAGACTCCTCGTTAGACATCAATATGGTTGATTAGATTTTTCTCTTGATTTTCAGATAAAAATCGTTCTTTCTGTGGACGTTTCTTTCGTTTGAGGAGAGCTTCGGCAGACATGGCTTCTTCCTTACTGGCAAAACCCTCTACATAGATGAGTTTGACTGGCAAGCGAGCTCGGGTATACTTGGCCCCCTTACCACTATTATGAACGGCAAAGCGCCTCTTCACATCCGTTGTATAGCCCGTATAGTAAGAACCGTCGCGGCACTCCACCACATACATATAGGCTTTATGATCCATAGTAAATCTCTTGAATTTCTGGTGTATAGGAACCATCATCATTATGAACAATGAGAGGTGGCAAGACCTTAAAGCCACTGGTCGATCCATCCTTGATAGCTTCGATTAAGAGCATATTGGCCTCCTTCTCACGTTTAGGATAGACAAATTGCAGGCGCTTTGGTGCCAAATTATGGCGTTGAAGCATGTCTAAGATATCCAAGAGCCGATCTGGACGATGAACCATGGCCAAACGACCATTAGACTTGAGAATACTCTGAGCACTACGGCAAATTTCTTTTAGGTTAGTCGTAATTTCGTGTCTGGCCAGAAGGTAGTGTTCACTCTCGTTCAGATTGGAATGCGGATCCACCTTAAAATAAGGCGGATTGCACAAAATCATATCCACCTTACTTCCCTGAATGTGGGCAGGCATATTTTTCAAATCATCACAGATGACCTGCATCTGCTCTTCCAAGCCATTCAACTGAACCGAACGCTCTGCCATATCCGCCAAGCGCTCCTGAATCTCTACAGATATTATCCGCGCCTGAGTACGTGAACTAGCAAAAAGTCCCACTGCACCATTTCCAGCACAAAAGTCCACAATTAAACCCCGTTTAGGGAAGCGAGGAAAGCGTGACAAGAGAACACTATCCACCGAATAGCTAAACACCTCTCTATTTTGAATGATCTTGATATCTGTCGAAAAGAGCTGGTTGATTCGCTCTCCTGGTTTTAATAATTGTTCTTCTTTCATACTTTTATTATAACAAATTATGTTAATATTACAAATGATTTGAATAATCGTATTTATGGCTTCTTCTTTAAATGCTCTAATGCCTCACGCGTCCAAACAGGCATCATTCGGGCAAGAGGAGCAAATCCGTGCTTGATCCGATCATTTGAAAAACGTCTCCGTCTTGGTAATTGATGCTTTTCCTCTTCCAAGGTACGTATGGAAAGACTGGCCTTTCCAGTATATTCGTCAAAATCCACCACCTGAACTTGAACTTCATCGCCAATTTTTAAAATGTCATAGATATTTTCAATAAATCCCGTCCGAATCTCCGAGATGTGAATCAGCCCTGTCACCCCTGTCTCTAACTCGACAAAGGCACCATAGGGCTGAACTCCTGTAATACGCCCAGTTAGCTTATCACCAATTTTCATTCTAGTCCTCAATTTCAATCGTTTCAATTACTACATCTTCAACTGGTTTGTCCATTACACCAGTCTCAACAGCTGCAATGGCATCCAAGACCGCAAACGATTCTGCGTCTACCAACTGCCCGAAAACAGTATGGCGGCGGTCAAGGTGAGGAGTTCCACCTTGTTCTGCATAAATCTCAGCGATTGGTTCAGGCCAGCCACCACGCGCAATCTCTTTCTTAGAGTATGGCAAATGTTGGTTTTGCACGATAAAGAACTGGCTACCATTGGTATTTGGACCCGCATTGGCCATAGAAAGGGCACCACGGATATTATAAAGTTCTTCAGAAAATTCATCTTCAAAAGAGTCACCGTAGATTGATTCTCCCCCCATACCAGTACCAGTTGGATCTCCACCTTGGATCATAAAGTCCTTGATAATGCGATGGAAAATCACACCATCATAGTAACCGTCTTTTGACAGAGCAACAAAGTTGGCTACTGTTTTGGGAGCATGTTCAGGGAAGAGCTTGATACGCAAGTCTCCGTGATTTGTCTTAATGGTCGCAAGAGGACCTTCTGCTGTTTCAATGTCTACTTGTGGGAAATGCAATTCTTTTTCTACCATACCAAATCCTTCTAAGGCATCAAAAATGCCATCTTCTTCTACTGTTTTTGTAATATAATCTGCTTTTTCTTTGATTTTTTCATGGGAAACTCCCATGGCAATACTGATTCCAGCATAATCAAAGAGTTCCAAGTCATTGAGCCCATCCCCAAAGACCATAACATTCTCTGGTTTCAAGCCTAAGTGCTCCACCACCTTGGCTACACCAGCAGCTTTCGAACCTGAAATCGGCACGATATCTGATGAATGTTCATGCCAACGCACCATGCGAAGTTTATCCGACAATGAATCTGGCAAGTGCAAGCCATCCCCTTTATCTTCAAAGGTCCACATCTGGTAAATATCTGCTTTTTCATGGAAGTTAGGATCCACATCCAAGTTCGGATAAATCGGGTCAATAGCTTCACTGATCAGTTCTGTTCGCGTGGAGAGTTTGGCGTCATGACTACCAACCAAGCCGTACTCAATTCCCTCTTCCTTCGTCCAAGAAATGTACTCCTCAACATCTGACTTGTCAATCTGATGTTGATAAATGACCTGGCCTTTTTTATCTTCGATATAACCCCCATTTAGAGTTACAAAAAAGTCAGTTTTGAGCTCACGAATCTCTGGAACAACACCAAAAATACCGCGCCCAGAGGCAATTCCTGTTAAGATTCCTTTTTCACGCAACTGTTTAAAGACAGTGGTAATTGTAGCTGGAATAAAACCTGTCTTTGACGTACGCAAGGTATCATCAATATCAAAAAAGACGATTTTAATCTTTTTTGCCTTGTATTTTAATTTCGCATCCATCTCTCTACCTCTTTTTTATCACTCTTTCCATTATACCATAAAGCTGATGAAATTCCTTTTTTGAAAAAAGATGAAAATCCTATCAAAAAGAGAGCCAGAAAAACTAGCCCTCTCTTTTCATTCTAGAACATCTCTAGAGCAATCATGGTAATCATCGTTGCATCATAGTAGTTGTCCAAAGGTAAATCTTGTGTGAAAATGTATTTATTTTGCTGAAGAAGTTTCAGATAACCTTCTCCCTTGTCAGATGCATAGGTAATCGGTGCCAAGAAACTACCTGCCTGGTATTGATTGAGGGCCGTTCCGTTCAAGTCATAACCAGCATAAATGCGTTGCTCTTTCATAAAGAAATCCATCATCTTTTGAACGAGTTTTTGGCTTCTTTCATCCTGACTCTGTGACAGGTGATAAGGCAAACGACAAGCGTTATAAGAGTACGCCCCATCGTATTGAGATTCGATAGTGTTGGCATCAACAAGACGTGCCCCGGACTTCTCCGCCCAGATAAAGTCTGGCAAGAGACCTGTATCAGAATGGGAACTGATTTGCTCTAGTTTGCCAAGCATCTTATCCTTAACATCTAACCACTGTTTGTTTCCAGTCAGGTCATAGAAAGACTGGAAATAGTGAGGAAGAGTATCAGATGTCCGCATCAAGTAATAATAATCGGAATTCTTATTTGCCCAGTTCCCTACTGTTAAAACACCCGTCTCTTTATTGTAATTATATCGAAGTATATCTTCTAAGATTTTTTTAGCTTGTTCTTGGTATTCCTGAGCTTTATCTGGCCACTGCTTAGAAGCTTCAATCAAAGAATAAGCGATGTAGAGATCTCCATCAGTTGCATTTTGCTTTTTGACCGTTTCACTACCATTTTTGATCACTTGTTTCCAAGACATTAACTGCGTTCCCTCTATGCGATGATTTTGATAATAGCGATAGAGGTTATCAAAATCTGCTTGACTTGCTTGTCCTTTTTGGGCTGCTAAAACCGTTATGAGCATACCGTAACTTTGGGCTTCTGATAGAACTGTCGTTTCCTCAGAATCATTCGTCGTACGAACAAAAGACTGATCGCCTTTTGTAACAAGGAACTGTTGGCTCCATTGGCTGTAAATTCGATTCCGCATCTCGATTTTAGTCCTTCCTCTTGCTAAAAACAAGGCTAAACAAAAGATAGATAGGATGAGCACAAACCAGACATATTTTAATTTATTTGTTTTCATAGAACCTCCTATCCTGCAAACCGTTTGGTTTTAACCCACTTGGTTTCTTTCCGTCGAAGTACCTTATCCAGTATAATAGATGAAATAGAATCAACCGATACGATGATAAAGATCTGAGAATAACTAAAATAAGATGCCAAGGCCAACCAGATTTGTTTAGTCGTCGCTTGTCCAAATTGACTTGCTAATGCCGTCATAATTTGCATCAAATAGAGACCAATCATAAGTATCCAGTTGAAGAGCATGAGCTGGGCGATGTAGATATTGTCCGCATCAAAAGCGAATGGAACTCTGACATCTGGTAAGAAAAGATTAAGGCAGATAGCTAGCACATTCGCTAGGAAAATCAAATCCGATAGGACAATGGCAAAGTTAAACCAAAAGAAAACACACGAATAGTTAAAGACTTCTAGTTTGACACGCCAGTTTCCTCTGCTAAATAAATGCTTAAAGTTTGAGAGAACAACTTCATAATTTCCTTTCGCCCAACGTTTACGCTGCATATAGTAACTCTTTAAGGTCTCAGGTTCTTGTTGGAAAGCCTCTGAATTATAGGCAAGGGCAATCAATTTACCGCTCTGCATGATTTTGAAGGAAATATCGGTATCCTCGGTTAAGGCACCATTTTTCCAACCACCGATACTCTTTACAAAGTCGGTTTGAATGAGAAAGTTGGTTCCTGGGATACGCCCAATTTTAAAGAGATGCCACATTCCAACGTGGTGCACGCGCTGAGTAACAACGATTTCTTGGTTGATACAACGAGTCAAGAAATTTTGATTGGCATTTCGAGTCTTGTTGCGACCGAAAGATGCCACGTGACGTTCTGGATCCTTCATCACTTCTTTTACAAGGAAATAAAGAGCATTTTTTTCAGGCATGGCATCCGCATCATAAACACAGATATATTCGCCCGTTGCCATCTCCAAAGCATCGTTTAGAACGCCCGCTTTTCCTCCCGTACCAGTACGGTCGATAATAGTAAGATTTCTTCCTGCATATTCAGGCATAGCTTGTACAGACAAACACTCTGCATAGGTATTGTCCGAACAGTTATCCGCAAACAAGAGCAACTCCACACGGTCGTGAGGATAATTCATGTCCAAGATAGCTTTTGTCGTCTGTGCAATAACCACATCCTCATTATGAGCAGGTACGACAATGGTAACCTTCGGATAATAAGGCAAGGGCGAAGTGTCTACACGAAAATCGCTGTGTTTAAACCAAAAGTGAACAGCTGAAAAGAGAATTACCAAGCCCCATGCTAGAGAAATCCAAATTGTAAGCAAGGTAAAAATCATCAGTATTTGACTAATCATGTTTCACCGCCTTAAAATTCTTATTCACCCGATAGTAAAGAATATTATATGCAATAAATAGTATGGCAAAACAAATTCCAAAAAAGAAACTCACTCCCAAAGCAATTCTGAAAAATAGGTCTGTTAGAGTCATTTCCCCTCCTAATATTCTACAATTATATCCGTCTCTAATTGACGTTTCAAATAGCTCACTAAATCAGAGTAATTTTGATACTTACTTTTATTTTGCGAGTCAACCACTAAGTAACCTAATTGAAATTGAATCTCTTGCATTCCATTTTTTCCATGGAAATGCAAAGCCTCTAGATCCTTCACTATATTATTCAAACAAAATTCCTGTAAAGAAATCTGACTATCATGAGATAATATAATAAAATTCCCCTCCGAAAGATAGTAAAGTTTATCATTGTAACTTAGTTTTTGAGCAATTATTTCTTGAATACGAACTAACATGCGATTATATTCTCTCGGATTTATCTGAAAAAATAGGTCCTCATGCGACCAATGAATTAGTACTGACTGTAGCACAGATTCACTTTGTTTATTTATCATAGAATGATAATCTGATTTGGCATCATCTTCTTGATCCTGAACCTTTGAAGCCATTTTTAATAAATAATGTCGAACCTTCATTAGAATACCAAGCAATGTTGGAAAACTGATTAATAAAAGCAGAACTGAAGAATTAGGGATGAAAACTACACCTGCTATTAAAACAATGACTCCCAATCCAAAAGATAAGATAAGTGTCCAAGCAAGGAGTAAATCAGATAAAACTAAAACCGAAAATAAGGCTAAGGCAAAAAACAATAGTTGCTCTAAAATAATAGTTCGAGCATAGAAAAAGCAAAGTACCAACAAAAGAAGCTCACATCCAAGCAAAGTCAGAAACCAGTTTCTAAATCTATACCAATTTTTCATTTTGTCCTAGCTCCTTCTTGAAACTCTGATGCAGATTCAGCAAAACCAAAATAATGTTTAATAGTTTGTACAATTCTTTCTGATGCATTTCCATCTCCATAAGGATTTGGTGCCTGAGACATTTGTCCATAAAGAGTTTCATCTGTTAAGAGTGCTGTCATCGCTTCTTTCACACTTACTGGATCCGTACCAACTAGCTTCAAAGTACCCGCACGTACTCCTTCTGGACGTTCCGTCGTGTCACGAAGGACAAGGACAGGTTTGCCGAGAGAAGGCGCCTCTTCTTGAACTCCGCCAGAGTCGGTCATGATAAAATAGCTTCTCGAAGCCAAATTATGAAAATCAAGTACATCTAGAGGTTCAATCAAGTGAATACGATCGTGACCAGCTAAGATATCTTTTGCTGCTTCTTGCACAGCAGGGCTAAGGTGAACAGGATAAACAACTTCAATTTCCTGATGAAGATCGACCATCTCACGTAAAGCTGCAAAGACATTTCTCATTGGTTGACCTTGATTCTCACGACGGTGCATGGTTACCAATACAAGTTTCTTATCTGGGTCCAATTGATCTAGAACTTCATGATAGTAATCCGATTGAACGGTTAGTTTCAAGGCATCAATGGCTGTATTTCCCGTAATGACAATAGCAGACTCAGGGTGATTTTCCTTGAGGAGATTTTCTTTACTCTCACTAGTTGGAGCAAAATAAAGATCCGCAAGACTATCTGTCATCTGACGATTCATCTCTTCTGGGAAAGGAGAATATTTATCAAAGGTCCTTAGACCAGCTTCAACGTGGCCGATACGCACCTGATTATAGAAAGCAACTAAGCTTGCTGCAAAAGTTGTCGTTGTATCTCCATGAACAAGAATTATATCTGGAAGTTCTTGCTTAACAACTGGATCAAACTTTTCTAAAATTTTTCCAGTAATATCTAAAAGGGATTGATTTTTCCCCATAATATCCAGGTCATAATGTGGCTCGATGCTAAACGTTTCAAGAACTTGGTCCAGCATTTGACGATGCTGAGCTGTCACAACTGTGATCGTCTCAATACTGTCACTATGTTTTTGCAATTCCAACACTAAAGGGGCCATTTTAATAGCTTCCGGTCGTGTCCCAAAAACAACCATCACTTTCAGTTTTTTCATTATAGTATCCTTTTGTTACAATAATATTTGATACATGATATTAATCACTATATCCAATTATTTCTCAAATCAATTAATTTGAGCATCATAATTATATTACCGCCTATTAATCTAAATGTCAATTTATTATTAAAGTATACTATTGCATTTAATTGATTTTTAACAATTTGTAACCTTTTTGTAACAATGTTATTTACAACCTTCAAAAAGCCTTATTTTAGGAAATTTTAAGACTTTTCAAAGAATCCGTATTTTAAAAAAACTAAACCTTATATGTTTTTTTCGATATTTATTTTTATCTTGATATTTCAAACAATTATATTTTATCACTTTGAGGAATAAATTAAACAATTTCAAACAAATAAATCCCTTTTTCGAATGAAAAAGGGACTGTGATTGTTTACTATATTTAAAATCTAAATCTTATAAAATCTGTCTTAAAACAAATTTTTCGACAGATACAAGATCAATTCTCCGATATCTTCACAAACCGCATTCATGGCCGGTTGATGGTTCTGATACCAAACACCCGTCCCATCTGGAATATAGCCTCGTTTGATGTACAATCTCTGGGCAGGTCCATACCCTGAATGGAGCCCAACACCAAGGGTCACCTTATCCGATATGAGCCTAACTCGTTTTTCTGCTTCTTCCAGCAAGAGATTTCCAATACCTTGATTTTGAAAAGGTTCAAAGACATTAAAATCTGAGAGTTCTGGATAGATTTCTGCAAAAGGCCCCTGCTTAGCGCAGGGCAAAATTGAGATATAACCCGCCAAAGCACCCTCAACCTCTGCAACTAAGACTTCTCTCTCCCCACTTTCTTGCTCCTTAAAGTATCGAGTTAAAATCTCCTCTCTACTTGGCCAACCTTGGCTGATAAATCCTCGAGATAGTTCTTTTATGTCAGATTCTTGCATTTTTCTAATTGAACATGTCCTCTTCATAAGTTGCTCCTTTATAGCTTTCTTCTACCATTATAGCACGATAATAAAGATTAAAAGAAAAAACCTAGTAAGACAAAAGAATCTTACTATGTCAACAGGAAATCCTTTCTAACAAAATCCTATAAAAAATCTGAAAAAGAGGTCCACCCAGACTGAACTCGCCTTCTCATTTCAAGGCTCGTGAAAAAAAGACCCGTAAGGATCTTATTCGCTTTCTTATTTCCGAGCTCATGAAAAAGAGGTCCACTGGACCTCTTTTTTAATCTTCGTTTACGAAAGGCATCAAAGCCATTACGCGAGCGCGTTTGATAGCTGTTGTTACTTTACGTTGGTTTTTAGCTGAAGTTCCTGTTACACGACGTGGAAGGATTTTCCCACGTTCTGAAACGAAACGGCTAAGAAGTTCAGTATCTTTGTAATCAACATATTCAATTTTGTTTGCTGCGATGTAATCAACTTTTTTACGGCGTTTGAATCCGCCACGACGTTGTTGAGCCATGTTTTTTCTCCTTTATAGTATTAATTGTCCATTAGAATGGTAAATCATCATCTGAAATGTCCAATGGATTGGTTGCTCCGAATGGATTTTCAGAACGTGAAAAGTCTGGTACTGGGTTTGCAGGTGCTGATTGACCAGCAGTTGGTGCAGAATAAGCTCCACTTGAATGTCCTTCGCGCACTCCGCGGCTTTCCAACATTTGGAAATTCTCAGCCACGACTTCTGTTACGTAGACACGTTGTCCTTGCTGGTTATCGTAACTACGAGTCTGGATACGACCTGTAATCCCGATAAGAGAGCCTTTTTTAGCCCAGTTAGCAAGATTTTCAGCCTGTTGGCGCCACATAACGACATTGATAAAATCAGCCTCACGTTCGCCATTTTGACTCTTAAATGTACGGTTTACTGCAAGAGTAAAAGTCGCAACTGCTACATTTGATGGGGTATAACGCAACTCAGCGTCACGAGTCATACGCCCTACAAGTACAACATTGTTAATCATAATTTACCTTCTTACGCGTCAAGTTTGACGATCATGTGACGAAGAATGTCAGCGTTGATTTTTGAAAGACGGTCAAACTCTTTAAGAGCTGCGTCGTCGTTAGCTTCAACGTTAACGATGTGGTAAAGTCCTTCGCGGAAATCTTGGATTTCGTATGCAAGACGACGTTTTTCCCATGATTTTGATTCAACAACAGTTGCACCGTTGTCAGTCAAGATAGAGTCAAAACGTGCTACCAAAGCGTTTTTCGCTTCTTCTTCAATGTTTGGACGAATGATATAAAGAATTTCGTATTTAGCCATTGATATGTTCCTCCTTTTGGTCTAATGACCCCTAGTCTTTGCAAGGGGTAAGTGAGGTTTGCTCACAATAAACTATTATACTAGAAATACTAGTAGATAGCAAGAGAAAAAAGAGAAAAATGAAAAATAACTCTATTGATTAGAAATAATATTCTCTTTCAGTTCTAAAGCTCTGGCCATCTCTTTCAAAATGAAGAATAGTGAAAAGCCGACTATTACTAAAAAGAATCCTAAGTAAATAAAGGCTTCTACAAAACCTAGAGCATCAATCAGCCACCCCGTCAGAGGAAAAATAACAATCATACTCAGGCTGAACATCATGGAGTAGACACTTAGCATGGTTGCACGTACCTCACTTGGGAGTCGATTTTGTAAATCGTTGTCAAAAATCGGTTGAAAGAGAGCATATAAGGCGTTACTAATCAAATAAATCAAAATATAAATCAGTGGCGTACCAAAGTAGGAAAGTAAGTAGGTCACTCCCGTCAAGAGTACAAGAATTGGAAAGAGCTTTAAGGCGGAATACTTCTTTCCAATCTTACTTGCTAGATAAACTGCCCAGATATTCAAAGCACTGCCCATCAGCATAACCATCGAAATCTGCCATCCTTCTAAGTCCGGCAGTTGATTTTGATAGTAAAAATAAAACATGCACATCAGTGTCCCGATGATTTGGGACAGAATCATCCAACCAAAAAGACTGGGATTTCTCTGCAGCTCCTCTTTAACAGTCAACATAATCTTTTTCATGGTCAGGCGCTCAGATTTTTGCGCTTTAACACTAGGCTCTTTTAGCATCCAAGTTAAGAATAGGACGATTATAGAAGTGGCAATCATGATATAGTAGGTCAAGTGCAATTGACCATGGACAAAAAATCCCGCTAAAACGGTCCCCAAAGACCGAGTTCCTTCTGCTACTCCTGACATAAAACTTGAGATAGACAAGTAGCGCTCTTTTAATCCAGCCTCCACGGCCGAATCATAAACCATAGCTGCACTCGTCCCCGAATCAAAATTATAAGACAAGGCACTCACCACCATAGCGAGTGCATAAATCCAAAAATTACCTTGCCCTAGTAACATGAGAATAGACGACGCAATCCCAGCAATCCGACTGAGATAAAGATTGGTTTTATATGAATAGCGGTCAGCTAACATTCCAGAGGGAATTTCACAAATGACACTGGTGGCATGAAAAATACTTTCCAATAAGCCAATCTGCCAAAGCGACATCCCGTTTTGACTGAGAAATAGAATCCAAAAGCTAGTAATGCCCAAAAAGGCAAAAAATTCCACCCCAGCCATGAGACCGATATTCTTCCGATAATTTGGTTTAAACATCATTTCTCCTTTAACAAGTGTATATATCTTTGTGTCTGTCACTTGTTAATCTGTGCTTTACATGTCCCTCACCTCTTCTTTCTTCTACTTTGAAAAAACGCCCCTAGGGCGTTTTGATTTATTTTACGGTTTAATACGGTGCAACATACGTGGGAATGGAATAGCTTCGCGGATATGTTTAGTTCCTGCTGCGAAAGTTACCATACGCTCGATACCGATACCAAATCCACCATGTGGTACTGTACCATATTTACGAAGGTCAAGGTAGAATTCATATTCTGTACGATCCATACCAAGTTCATCCATCTTAGCTACAAGGGCATCGTAGTCTTCCTCACGCATAGAACCACCGATGATTTCTCCGTAACCTTCTGGGGCAAGCAAGTCTGCACAAAGTACGCGCTCTGGATTTCCAGGAACTGGTTTCATGTAGAAGGCCTTGATAGCTGCTGGGTAGTTCATGACAAATGTTGGCACACCAAAGTGGTTTGAAATCCAGGTTTCGTGTGGTGAACCAAAGTCATCGCCATGCTCAAGATGCTCATAGTCAGCATCTTCATCATTCTCATGCTCTTGCAAGAGGTCAATGGCTTGATCGTAAGTGATGCGTTTGAATTGCTCTGCAATGTAGCGTTTCAAAAGATCTGTATCACGTTCCAAAGTTTCCAAGGCTTGGGGAGCACGGTCAAGTACACCTTGAAGAAGGGCTTTTACGTAAGCTTCTTGCAAGTCAAGTGATTCATCGTGTGTCAAGTATGAGTACTCCGCATCCATCATCCAGAACTCAGTCAAGTGACGGCGTGTTTTTGATTTTTCAGCACGGAATACTGGACCAAAGTCAAAGACACGGCCAAGAGCCATAGCCCCTGCTTCTAGGTAAAGCTGACCTGATTGGCTCAAGTAGGCTGGAGTTCCAAAGTAGTCTGTTTCAAAGAGTTCTGTTGAATCTTCTGCCGCATTTCCTGAAAGAATTGGGCTATCAAACTTCATGAATCCGTTCTTATCAAAGAACTCATAAGTTGCATAAATGATCGCGTTACGGATTTGCATCACAGCCACTTGCTTACGAGAACGGAGCCACAAGTGACGGTTGTCCATCAAGAAGTCTGTTCCGTGTTCTTTTGGTGTGATTGGGTAGTCTTGAGATTCACCAATCACTTCGATGTCTGTAATATCCAACTCATAGCCAAACTTAGAACGTTCGTCTTCTTTGACAATTCCTGTCACATAAACAGAAGTTTCTTGGCTCAAGCGTTTGATGGTGTCAAACTTCTCAAGTCCCACTTCTTCACCAAATTTTTCTACAAAGTTTGGTTTAAAGGCTACACCTTGGAAGAAGGCTGTTCCATCACGCAATTGCAAGAAGGCAATTTTCCCTTTTCCAGATTTGTTGGCAACCCAGGCTCCGATGGTCACTTCTTGACCAACGTAGTCTTTTACATCGATAATTGTTACACGTTTTGTCATAATCTATCTTCCTTTTTTCGTTTAACTTGTCCGAAGACATCATTACCCACTATTTTACCATAAATAGACTGTGATAGCTAGGTTCTACTAGAGAAAAATCGCGAGATTTTCGTTACAAAAAATCTTCGCTAAAAAGGCGAAGATTCCAAGTTTTATTTTTCCATAAATTGATGCAAACGACGAATAGCTTCTTTTAATGTATCCAAGTCTGTGGCATAGCTGAGACGAACATTTTCTGGTGCTCCAAATCCAGCCCCTGTAATCAAGGCCAGTCCGACTTCTTCGAGAATAGCCGTTGTAAACTCTGTCACATCAGTATAACCCTTCATCTCCATCGCTTTTTTAACATTTGGGAAGAGATAGAAGGCTCCTTGGGGCTTGACAACTTCAAAACCTGGGACTTGGCACAAGAGTGGATAAATGGTATTCAAACGTTCTTCAAAGGCTTGGCGCATGGTTTCAACAGAGTCTTGCGGTCCAGTTAGGGCTTCAATGGTAGCATATTGGGATACTGCTGTCAGATTTGAGGTCGTTTGTCCTGTTAGTTTGCTCATGGCAGCAATAATCTCAGGATTTCCCACAGCATAACCTACCCGCCAACCAGTCATAGCATAGGCCTTAGATACACCATTAATCACGATGGTTTGCTTGCGAATGGCTTCTGACAGACTAGAAATTGGAACAAACTCATTCCCGTTATAAACCAAACGACCATAAATATCATCTGCTAGGATGAGAATATCATGTTCAACAGCCCAATTTCCGATAGCCATGAGTTCCTCACGAGAGTAAATCATACCAGTCGGATTCGATGGCGAATTGAGAACCAAGACCTTGGTCTTGTCTGTTCGGGCTGCTTCTAGCTGTTCTACTGTTACTTTAAAGTGATTGTCTTCCTTGGCCTGGACAAAGACCGGCACACCTTCTGCCATTTTGACTTGATCTCCATAGCTGACCCAGTATGGTGTAGGGATGATGACCTCATCATCTGGATTGACCACAGCCATAAAGAAGGTGTAGAGAGAGAACTTAGCACCAGTGGCAAAGGTAACCTCGTTTGCTGCTACAGAATAGCCATAATAGCGTTCAAAGTAGGTATTAACCGCCGCTTTTAACTCTGGTAGGCCTGAAGCAACTGTATAGAAGGAAGCACGTCCATCTCGAATCGCTTCTACCGCTGCCTCCTGAATGTTTTCAGGAGTATGAAAATCAGGCTGTCCCAAGGTTAAGAAAAGAACATCCTTTCCCTGAGCTTTTAATGCTTTGGCTCTTGCATCACTAGCTAGAGTGACGCTTTCTTCCATTTCTAGTACACGTTTGGATAGTTTCATATGCCCTCCTTATTGGATCACTACTCCTGTTTCAAAGTCAACCAGATAGTACTGGTTTCCTGACTTAACTTCCCAAATCGGCTTGTCCTGATAGCGACCAAAAGTAATCTTGTCAATGTCGCTAGCTCCTTTTTCCCTCGAAATCGTCGCTGCCTTGTCTTGAGAAATCCCCTTATCAAGCTGATAAACATAAATCTTGTGGTCATTCTTTTCAATCAGTACGGCAATGGCCTCTTGCTTTTTATTATGTCCCAGAACGCTGTAATAACCTTCTAGTCCATTATAGAAATCAACCTGATCTGCCTTTTCCAATTCTGCATACTGCTTGGCTAGTTTTTCTCCCTCAACTCTAGCATCTTGATAGGGTTTCATGCTGAGTGATATCAGATAAAGGAAGGAAGTGGTCATGACTAGTACCACCAGAGCAATGCCGATTCCATACTGTAAAAGTAGCTTGTTTTTTGCTTTTTTCTGTCTTAGTTTCACTCGTCTATTTTACCATCTCTCTTCCTTTATTACAAGTGAAGACAGGAACATTCTAAGATTATTTTCCTATAAAATATAAGTTCTTGTTTTTCTGTCTAATTATTGATAAAATAACCTTATGAAACAATATTTGAAAGAGAAAATTTCCGATAATCAATTAGACTTAAAAACAGCTATCGTCCTCAATAAAGCCATACGGACTTTTAAACCATATGAAGCCAAAGCCGCTAAAGAACATGGGCTAACACCCACTCAATTTTCAGTTTTGGAAACCCTCTATAGCAAGGGGGAACTACGCATTCAGGATTTGATTGAAAAAATGCTAGCCACTTCTGGAAACATGACTGTTGTCATTCGAAATATGGTTCGAGATGGGTGGATTTCTAGAACTTGTGACCCCAAGGATCGTCGCTCCTTTTTCCTGAAATTAACACCTGCAGGACGCAGAAAAATCGAAGAGGTTCTTCCTGACCATATCGATTCGATCGTAGAAGCACTCAGCATCTTGGAAGATGGCGAAAAGGAAGATTTAATCCGCATTTTAAAAAAATTTAAAAATTTGTGAGCAAAATTATTGCTAATTAGTATCATTTGTTGTAACATAGATGGTAACAAAAGAGTTCGCTCTTTGAATTTTAAACTAAAGGAGACATATCATGTCTAAAAAAGTATTATTTATCGTCGGCTCACTTCGCCAAGGTTCTTTCAACCACCAAATGGCCCTCGAAGCTGAAAAAGCACTTGCCGGAAAAGCGGAAGTTAGCTATCTTGATTACTCAGCTGTTCCTCTCTTCAGCCAAGATTTGGAAGTTCCAACTCATCCAGCTGTAGCTGCTGCTCGTGAAGCAGTTCTTGCTGCGGATGCCATCTGGATTTTCTCTCCAGTCTACAACTTCTCTATCCCTGGAACAGTGAAAAACTTGCTTGACTGGCTCTCTCGTGCCATTGATTTGTCTGATACACGTGGTGCTTCTGCCCTCCAAGACAAGTTTGTTACTGTCTCATCTGTAGCCAATGCCGGTCACGAACAACTCTTTGCTATTTACAGAGAACTCTTGCCATTTATCCGTACACAAGTCGTTGGTGACTTTACAGCCGCTCGTGTCAATGACTCTGCTTGGGCAGATGGAAAATTGGTGTTAGAAGAAGCAACTGCTTCATCACTTGCAAAACAAGCGGACGACCTTCTTGCAGCCATCAACTAATCCAGCAAAAACCAGCTCGAATGAGCTGGTTTTATGCTTGTTTTACAAAGACGAGTTCTAAATCACTTGATAAATCAGGTCGGTAGTCAAAACCTGCAAAACTGAGCTTGCGAGCTTGTTCGACTGTATGGATTTGCCCCTCTATCAAGGCGGTCAAAAAGGCACCACGGGCTTTTTTTGAAATGGTTGAGTGGATTTTCAACTGGCCTGCCTTGTCCTCCATAAATTTGAAGGTCACCATCTTTTCTCTAATTTCCTTCGAAAATACAGTTTCAAACTCTGATGATAGGAGTGAGAATATCAAGTTCTCATCCTGTAGGGCCTCATCGTAAGCTGACTTCCAATGACTCTTTAAAGTCTTACCAGCAACTTTTAACTTCATCAAGAAATCCAAACGGTGAGGAGCCATTGGAGATAAGGCGGGGACAACACCGTATAAAGCTGAGGTAATCAGGACATGATTTTCAAGATAGGTTTGTTCAGCCTCGGTTAACCCATCTCGTTTGATGTGACGATACATGAGACCATCGAAGAGTTTCAAGGCTGGATAGTTTTTAGCCCTGTGATCTTTTAGAGCTTGAATGTGGCCGTACTCTTCTTCTGCTTTCTCGGCAGATACCTTATAAAAAGTCTTTAATTCACTGACTGAGTAGTGCGCCAGTGAGTCAAGGACTGCCTGACTTTCTTTCCTCAAGGGGAGCGCTTCGATACAAGAATGGTCTGTGTTCATTTCTTTTGCTGTTGGGATTAAAATTTTCATATTGTTAGTGTAGCATATTTTTCAATCACGACCAAGAATTTCATCTTAAAAACCTCGGTTCACACCGAGGTTTCTCTGTTTATTTTGGCCATCCTAACCAGATAGCCACGAGAACAAGGGCTGTGCCAGCTAAGCTTGTTAAGATAGATAAGAATTTATCTTTTTTCTCCTTGAACTGAGAAAACCTATTTTTATACTCAATGAAAATCAAAGAGCAAACTAGGAAGCTAGACGCAGGCAGTACTTGAGTACGGCAAGGCGACGCTGACGTAGTTTGAAGAGATTTTCGAAGGGTATTATTGTACTTTAAAGGTCTTGAGATAATTATCTTTTCCAACTTGACCTTCAAAGGATTGCCCATTTTCGAGGTAAGGAAGGTCGTCTGACACGGAAGCCTTGACCTTATAAATCTTGCCATCAATTTTGAAGAAGTAGACAGTATCACCTTTGATGACAGCTGATTTAAGATCTGAGACGATACCTTTAATGTTTTCTACCGTTTCGTTATCCAGCTCGAGGTCATTTTTATTGGCATATTTGCTGAGGAGTTCATCTACCGTAGTTGCTACGATAACGTTTTGGTACTCCACTGCATCGACCAATGCATACTCCTTGACCAAGCCTGCATTGTCCTTCAAGCCCATGATATAGAGAGGCTTGTCATTGAGATTGACAAGGATAGGGAAGGTCGCCTTATAGGCTTTTTCCTGCACTGCTCCTTCTGCGGAAGCACGGGCTGATTCTTCGGTTGCTGATGCTAGATTGTACTTGGTGATTTAACCAGTGCGCATATTTTCAAGGATAAATCCTAGATTACTTTCGTCAGCGTTGGCTGAAGTCACCCCCGTATAGAGATAAATGTCATTTCCGATAGAAAGATAGTTATAGCCCTCGGTCGTTTGGGTAACGTTTTTCTTAGAAATCAAGGCATTCCAAAAGCCGTCTTTATACTTGCCGTTGTAGTTGATTTGCTCGATGGTTTCTTCTGCTGGATAGACACGATCCACCCATTCTGGTACTTCATCCAAGCTGTATTCCTTGGTTTCTCCATTGGTGGCGTCTAAGATAATAACAGACGAAGGGCGAGGGACTCCTAGACCAAACTGCTTTTGATAAACGGTTGCTACATAGAAAGGATTGCCTTCATCATCCACCTCAAAGGATGGCGTTTTAAAAATCTTGGTTGGGTACTTGATTCGAAGATGACGTTTGACATCGCGATTAAAATACTCGGAGTCTGAATACTTCATCGACGTTTTTAAATCCACCAATTCCGCATTTCCTGTCACCATATCAACCTTGATATACTCGCCAATTCCCTTGGACTGATTATTAAACCATTTGATCGGGTCGGCATACTCCAAAGGAGTTACTCGATAAGGTTTGCCATCAACCGTCAGCTGAGTATAGGTATCTGCTGCCACATACTGGGAGACCTTATCCGTCAGAGAGCCTAGATAACGGTCTCCAATCTTCTCTGCAGTGCTCCGATCTAGAATTGGAACCTTACTGGTATCACTCTTAGGAAAATCTTTAAAATCTTTTTCTGTGATAGACACCACATTAGCATAATTTTTTGCTTGGAAAAAGCTAGAGGTTACTAGGCTAACAAGACCAGCAAGGGCAAAAATGATACCTGCAGTCAGAAACAATCCTCTACTAAGTTTGGTAAAAAGGAATCCTTCTAGATTGAGATCTTTGGCAGCCTTGCCATGGCGTACATGAACAGTTTTGAGGAGATTGGTATCCTTTCGGAAACTAAACAAAATCCCCATCACCACCAGATGCCCACAGAGAAAGAAGATGAATTCCCAACTAGTCAGATTGAAGGGCGGTAAAAAGATATACCAAGTCGTTGCGATAAAAACAAGTTCAAATAGTATGCGTTTCATCTGAGTTCCTCCTAAATAATCCGTCCTTCCAAATGATCCAGTTCATGCTGGCAGATCTGAGCTGGAAAACCTGTTAGCGTAATGGTCTGCTCCTGCCACTTACTATCACGATAGGAAACCGTAATCGTTTCATAACGAGTCGTCGTTCGAACACCAGTCAAGGACAAACAACCTTCCTCGGTCTCGTAAGGTCCTTTATAAGAAAGGAGAATGGGATTAAACATGACCATGGGAACTAAGCCAAGATTAAAGATAATGACACGCTTCTGCACGCCAATCATATTTGCTGCCAGACCGACACAGGTCTCGCGATTAGCCAGCAGGGTATCCTGCAAATCCTTAGCCAGATAAAGGTCTTCCTGACTTGCAGGTTTTGAGACCTGCGACAAAAATAAGGCATCTAGGACAATTTTCTTTTCCATTCTCTTTCACTCCTTGCTACTTTACTTTATTATAGCACAAAAGGGAGCGACTTCTAGTCCTTTCCCTAAAATGCAAAAAAAGCCATCCGAAGATGACTTTCTTTTTAAATCGCATTCTTATCAAGACCAAGTTTACGTTGAACAAACTTGACGATTTCGACGATAAGTATCATTGAGAAGCTTCCAGCTAGAACGATGGCCCATTGCGATAAGTCTAGTTTGGTTACGTGGAAGATACCTTCAAGCGGTTCTACAACGATGGTCGCCATCAGAAGGATGAAGGATACCAAGATGGACCAGTTAAAGGTCTTAGACTTGAATGGGCCAACTGTCAAGATGGATTGGTAAACAGACTTGACATTGTAGGCATGGAATAGTTGAATCAAACCAAGGGTTGCAAAGGCCATAGTAAGGGCATCCGCATGAATGGCATGATTGTCACCCACATGAACTGGGTAAGCAATTGCAAGTCCATAAACACTCATAACAATAGCTGCTTGGAGTACACCTTGATAGATGATAGAACTCAAAACACCACCTGAGAAGAAGCTTGACTTACGTCCACGAGGTTTGTGGGTCATAACACCTGGCTCAGCAGGTTCAACACCAAGAGCGATAGCTGGGAAGGTATCGGTTACCAAGTTGATCCACAAAAGATGAACTGGCTGCAAGACGTCCCAACCAAACAAGGTTGATAAGAAGATAGTTAATACTTCAGCAGTATTGGCAGAAAGTAAGTACTGAATAGTCTTTTGAATGTTTGAGAAGACCTTGCGTCCTTCTTCAACTGCGACGATAATGGTCGCAAAGTTATCATCTGCAAGAATCATGTCAGAAGCCCCCTTAGAAACCTCTGTACCAGTGATTCCCATACCGATACCGATATCGGCTGTTTTCAGAGCTGGCGCATCATTAACACCGTCACCTGTCATAGCAACAACCTTACCTTGTTTTTGCCAAGCCTTGACGATACGAACCTTGTGTTCTGGAGATACACGCGCGTAGACAGAGTATTGACCAACGACTTTTTCAAATTCTTCATCTGAAAGTTCGTTGAGTTCAGCACCAGTCAAGACATGGTCTTCCGAGTCATTTTCATCGATGATTCCCAAACGTTTGGCAATGGCTTCCGCTGTATCTTGGTGGTCACCAGTGATCATGATTGGACGGATTCCCGCTTCCTTAGCGACACGAACAGCTTCTGCTGCTTCGGCACGTTCAGGGTCAATCATTCCAATCAATCCAGTAAAGATCAAGTTGTTTTCAAGCTCTTCAGAAGTCAGGTTTTCTGGAATGCTGTCTACAATCTTATAAGCACCCGCAAGAACACGCAAGGCTTGGTGAGCCATTTCAGAGTTGTTTGTGTGAATTAAGTCATTAACTTTCTCATCAATCGGAGCAACATCTCCAGCCTTATCACGAGCAACACAACGTTTCAAAAGTTGATCTGGAGCCCCTTTGACTGCCACGAGGAATTTACCATCTGGCAATGGATGAACCGTTGACATGAGTTTACGATCTGAGTCAAACGGCAATTCAGCTACACGAGGATATTTCTCTAAGAATCCTTTAACATCGTAGCCCTTGTCCAAGGCATACTGGATGAAGGCTGTTTCCGTTGGATCCCCGATCAAGTTTCCTTCAGCATCAATCTTAGTATCGTTGGCCAAGACAACAGAACGAAGAAGCGGCATGTCCAAGCCAAGTTCAATGTCATCAGCAGAATCATGTAGGGCTGCATCGTAGAAGACTTTTTCGACTGTCATCTTGTTCATGGTAAGCGTACCAGTCTTATCAGAAGCGATGATTTCTGTTGAACCAAGTGTTTCTACTGCTGGCAACTTACGAACGATAGAGTTTCGTTTGGCCAAAACTTGAGTACCAAGGGCAAGAACGATCGTCACGATAGCAGGAAGTCCTTCTGGAATGGCTGCAACAGCAAGCGCAACAGAGGTCATCAACTCACCAAGTGGATTTTTCCCTTGAATGAAGACTCCAACTACAAAAGTAACAAGGGCAATGACCAAAATTGCATAGGTCAAGACCTTAGAAAGGTTGTTCAAGTTTTGTTTGAGTGGTGTATCCGTCTCATCCGCATCTTGGAGCATGCCAGCGATATGACCCACTTCAGTGTACATACCTGTATTGACAACAACACCAAGACCACGACCATAAGTCACATTTGAGTTTTGGAAGGCCATATTGACACGGTCACCAATACCAGCATCTCCAGCGAGCTCGACTGTCAAGTCTTTTTCAACTGGAACAGACTCACCTGTCAATGCTGCTTCTTCGATTTTAAGAGAATTAGCTTCTAGCAATCGTAGGTCTGCTGGAACTACATCACCAGCTTCAAGAGCAACGATATCACCTGGTACCAATTCTTTTGAGTCAATCTCAGCCATATGCCCATCACGAAGAACGCGCGCAGCTGGACTAGACATAGACTTGAGGGCTTCGATGGCTTCTTCTGCTTTTCCTTCTTGGTAAACACCAAAGGCTGCGTTGATGATAACAACGGCCAGAATAATGATGGCATCTGCAATATCTTCCCCACCAGAAGTTATGACGGACAAGATGGCTGCAGCCACCAAAATAATAATCATCAAATCCTTAAACTGTTCGATGAATTTAACCAAGAGAGATTTTTTCTCACCCTCTTCCAGTTCATTGCGTCCATATTCAGCTAGACGTTTCTGTGCTTCGCTTGACGAAAGACCTTGCTCAGTTGCTTCAACTGACTTCAAGACCTCTTCAGGACTTTGAGTATAAAACGCTTGGCGTTTTTGTTCTTTTGACATGTGTCTCCTCCTTGACATTGTGTGCAAAACAAGTTCTCTTTTAGTTTTATGACAAACAAAAAGAGACTTGTTAATCATAACAAGTCTCGCTGTTTAAGATAGTGCCGGAAAACATACTTTTCAGTATACAATTCGGAATGACGACACTATCACAGGTTTCTGCCAGCTACTCCCTTGAGTAGTACTATTATATCAAAATTTGAACAATTTTCAAGGGTTAAAATCAGATGAAACAAGACTAAATTTGAATTTTCCTTTGAAAACCAGTATAATGGTAGAATACTATATGACTAGAAAGGAAGCCCGATGAACCAATCCATGTCAAATCTCAAATTGGCAGAACGTGGAGCCATTATCAGCATTTCAACCTACCTCCTCTTGTCTGCAGCAAAATTGGCAACTGGTCACCTCCTGCATTCTTCCAGTTTGGTGGCAGATGGTTTCAACAACGTATCCGATATTATTGGAAATGTTGCTCTCTTGATTGGGATTCGGATGGCCCGCCAACCTGCAGACCGTGACCATAGCTTTGGTCACTGGAAGATTGAAGATTTGGCTAGCTTGATTACTTCCATCATCATGTTCTATGTTGGTTTTGATGTACTTCGGGACACCATTCAGAAAATCCTTAGTCGGGAACAAACACCCATTGATCCTCTGGGTGCAACTCTAGGAATCATTTCTGCAGCGATTATGTTTGTGGTCTATCTCTACAATACACGCCTCAGTAAGAAATCCAAATCCAAGGCTCTCAAAGCAGCTGCTAAGGACAATCTTTCCGATGCTGTCACCTCGCTTGGGACTTCCATTGCTATCTTAGCCAGCAGTTTCAATTACTCTATCGTGGATAAATTGGTCGCTATCATCATCACCTTCTTTATCTTAAAAACAGCCTATGATATCTTTATCGAGTCTTCCTTCAGTCTTTCAGATGGTTTTGATGACCGTCTGCTAGAGGACTACCAAAAGGCCATCATGGAGATTCCAAAGATTAGTAAGGTCAAGTCCCAAAGAGGGCGGACCTACGGTAGCAATATCTACCTTGATATCACCCTGGAAATGAATCCTGACCTATCAGTCTATGAAAGTCATGAGATTGCGGACCAGGTCGAGTCCATGCTGGAAGAGCGTTTTGGAGTCTTTGATACCGATGTCCATATCGAGCCAGCTCCCATACCTGAGGACGAGATTTTAGACAATGTCTATAAAAAACTGCTCATGCGTGAGCAATTGATTGACCAAGGAAATCAGCTAGAAGAACTCCTTGCTGAGGACTTTCTCTATATCCGTCAAGATGGAGAGCAGATGGATAAAGAGGCTTATAAGTCTGAAAAAGAACTTAGTGCTGCGATTAAGGACATTCAGATTACCTCCATTAGTCAGAAAACCAAATTCATTTGCTATGAGCTAGATGGTATCGTCCATACCAGTATCTGGCGTCGCCATGAAACTTGGCAAAACATCTTCCATCAGGAAACTAAAAAAGAAGACAAACAATGACCCTATCCAGTGGATAGGGCCTTTTTGATTATTCCACTTTAAGCAAAGACGGACTATGACGGTTTGGAAGATTTGCTTTTCGAAGCTTGTTTTGCCTCTTTTCTTGCTTGACGATTTTGTTCGATACGCCATTCTCTTTCATAGTACTTCATGGCATCATAGACCCTTTCAGGAAGTCCTACATCTAGTAGAAAGATCGGGATAATTAAATCTGCTGACTGATGAAAAGGGAGAATCCTTCTCTTCAACAGAGCTAGAAAGAATTGGGATTTCACATTTTCCTTGTTTTTAAAATAGACTTCAATCCGATAAGAATCCCTATACTTCCCTCGAATCCGAGAGAAGGAAAAGTCCTCTACATCTGCCCAAGCGTAGAAATGACTAGGTTTCTTTGGATTTTGTTTGTAGTAAAACCCCTCGACAGTACATCTCAAATATTCCTTATCGGAGCTTAACAACCTGTATGTCTGATAAACAACTACTCCAGCGCAAAAAAGTACAAGCAGCATTAACAAAAGACTTATCGTATGAAGTCCCGTCCCCTTTTCCGAATACGAATGGAGATAATAGAGAGGTAACAAGAAGAAAAGCACCGAAGCTAGGCCAAACAAGGCATTCCAAATGATTTTCTTGGGACTACGTTTAATGACTTTTTCTTCCATCATGCCAACTCACTTAAATATTCATAACGTTCGTATTTTTCAAGGAGTGCTTCGTTTTTCTCATCCAGTTCTTTTTGGAGAGTAGCCAGCTTACCAAAGTCAGAGCCATTTGCCTGCATTTCTTCTTCAATAGCAGCGATACGATTTTCCAAGGCTTCAATTTCGCCTTCAATGCTTGCCCACTCCTGCTTTTCTTGGTAGGTCATGCGTTTCTTGTCTTCACGGACCTTGACCACTTTCTCCTTTTCGGCCTTTTGCACTTGATTGGCCATCTCTGTTTCAAAGGCTTTTTCATCAAGGTAGTCGGTGTAATGGCCAAAGAAAGGACGAATCTTGCCATTCTCAAAGGCGAGAATCTTGGTCGCTACCTTATCCAAGAAATAACGATCGTGGCTAACTGTCAAGACAGGACCTGCAAAGCCCTGTAAGAAATTTTCCAAGACTGTCAAGGTCGCAATATCCAAGTCATTGGTTGGCTCGTCCAAAAGAAGAACATTGGGTTTTTCCAAGAGCAATTTGAGAAGATAAAGGCGTTTTTTCTCTCCACCAGACAATTTCTCAATCAAGGTTCCATGCGTCGAACGTGGGAAGAGAAACTGCTCTAGCAACTCTGCAATGGAAGTCGTAGAACCACCACTGGTCTTAACCTCTTCTGCTACTTCCTGCAGGTAATTGATAACCCGTTTGCTTTCATCCAAACCTTCAATTTGTTGAGAAAAATAGGCGATGCGAACCGTCTCACCGATGATCACTTGGCCTTTAGTCGGCTCAAGACTTCCTGCGATGAGATTAAGCAGAGTTGACTTCCCGACACCGTTGTCCCCAACGATTCCGATACGGTCTTTGGCTTGCACCAAGAGATTAAAATCTTGCAAAATGGGCTTGTTTTCATAGGCAAAGGAAACATCCTGAAACTCGATGACTTTCTTCCCAATCCGACTGGTTTCAAAGTTCATGGTCAAGTCTGTATCAGCAACGCCACCTGAAACTTCCTTTTTCAAGTCAAGGAAACGATTGATACGGGCTTGTTGCTTGGTCGCACGTGCCTGTGGTTGTCTGCGCATCCAGGCCAGTTCTTGCTTATAAAGTTGTTCTTTCTTGTGGAGAAGAGCTGCGTCACGCTCATCTTGTTCAGCCTTGAGGCGAACATAGTCCTGATAATTTCCCTGATACTCGGTCAAGCCTGCTCGGTCCAACTCGAAAATCCGCGTTGATAGTGCATCTAGGAAATAACGATCATGTGTGATAAAGAGAACGGTCTTCTTGGAATTTTTCAAAAAAAGAGTCAGCCACTCAATGGTCGCAATATCCAAATGGTTAGTCGGCTCGTCCAGAAGCAAGAGGTCGTGGTTTCCTAGGAGAACTTGCGCCAACTGAACCCGTCTTCTTAGACCACCTGACAATTCACCAACTGGAGTCGACAAATCCTGAATACCCAACTTGCTGAGAACAGTCTTGACCTGACTTTCGATTTCCCAGGCTTGAAGAGAATCCATCTCTGCCATGACCCGTTCCAAACGAGCTTGCTTGTCCTCACTGTAGTTGAGCATGATTAACTCATACTCACGAATCAACTGGATTTCCTTGAGGTCGCTGGAGAGAACCGTATCCAAGACCGTCTTGCTATCATCAAAGTCTGGATCTTGGGTCAAGTAACCAATCTGGTAATCATTTTTCGCTGAAAAGGGACTGACATCCCCATCAAAGCCAGAAACGCCAGAAAGGACATCCAAAAGGGTGGTTTTACCCGTTCCATTGACACCGATTAGACCGATTCTGTCTAGATCATGGATAATAAAGGAAATATCCTTAAAAACGGTCTTGTCACCGACGGACTTACTTAGTTTTTCAACGATAAAATCACTCATTTTTTCTCCCTCAGGTAAGCATGGATAGCTTGACGATCATTTTCCAACTCTCCATCGACAATGGCAAACTCAATCTCTGTTAAAATATCTCCCAAGTCTGGTCCTGGCTGGTAACCATATTCCTTAATCAAAATGCCACCATTAATCTGGATTTCTTTCTTATCATGAATGGTCAAACTCTGGTAAGTTTCTTTGATGGCTTGCGGGTTGACTTCTTTCCCTTGAGCCTGACGAAGACTTTCGGCTTGTAGAAGGGAATCCAAATCAAAGCGGTAACAATCGCGCTTGCTCAGCTCTCCTTCTTCTCGCAAAGTCAAAATAGTCAGCAAATCCTGTACTTGCTTGGCAAACTGGCGTGAGGTCTTCCAAGCTTTCAAAAATGGCTGTGCATCTTTAATCTCCAAAGCCCACAATAGAGCCGCCCAAGCTTGTTCGGAAGATTCAAAAGTGAAATCCGCCTCTAAATCAAACAGTCTGTTGAGCTTGTCTTGGCTTCCTGCCATATCTGGAAGATAGTCATAAGCTTGACTTTCAATCATGGAAGACAGACCAACTCGCCAAAAAGGTGCCAGCAATAGTTTATCAAACTCAACGAAGGTACGCTCCACAGAAATTTTCTCCAAAAGTGGCGTCAAAGTCTTCATCGCCTCAAAAGTTTCTGACTCAAGTTTAAAACCAAGACTGGCCTGAAAACGGAAACCACGCATAATCCGCAGAGCATCTTCGTTGAAACGTTCACTAGCCACTCCAACTGCTCGCAAGACTTGGTTTTCTAAATCGTCTAAACCATGGAACAAGTCAATAATTTCGCCTGTCTCATCCAAGGCAAACGCATTAACTGTGAAATCACGGCGCTTGAGGTCTTCTTCTAGCGAACGTACAAAGGAAACCGCGCTGGGTCTGCGATAGTCCACATAGACATCTTCGGTCCTAAAGGTGGTTACCTCATACTCCTCGTCCCAATCTAAAACCAAGACGGTTCCGTGCTCGATTCCGATATCGGCTGTTCGCGGAAAAATCTGCTTGGTCTCCTCTGGATAGGAAGAAGTCGCAATATCCACATCGTGGATAGGACGATTGAGGAGGGCATCTCTGACGGAGCCCCCAACAAAATAGGCTTCAAAACCTGCTTCTTTAATTTTTTCTAATACTGGTAAAGCCTTCTGAAATTCAGAAGGCATTTGCGTTAATCTCATAATAAGTGTTCTAATCCATAGACAAGCTCATGACGCTTGACAACTTCTTTGATTCCCAAATTGACCCCTGTCATGAAGGAGCTGCGATCATAGGAGTCATGACGAAGGGTCAATCCTTCTCCCTGATTGCCAAAGATGACTTCCTGATGAGCTACTAAGCCTGGCAAACGGACCGAGTGGATGCGCATACCATCAAAGTCAGCACCACGGGCACCTGCAATCAATTCTTCCTCATCAGGCGCACCTTGCTGGATAGACTCACGCACTTCTGCCATCAACTCAGCCGTTTTAATGGCTGTTCCGCTCGGAGCATCTTTTTTCTTGTCATGATGGAGCTCGATAATCTCCACATTTGGGAAATATTTGGCAGCCTGCGCCGCAAATTGCATGAGCAAGACAGCTCCCAAGGCAAAGTTAGGAGCAATCAAGCCACCCAAATCTTGTTCACGGGAAAATGCTTTTAGTTCTGCAATTTCTTCACTAGTGAATCCTGTTGTTCCAACTACTGGAGCAAAGCCATTTTCAAGAGCAAAGCGTGTATTTTCGTAGGCAACGGCTGGTGTAGTAAAATCCACCCAGACATCCGCTTCAACACCAGCCAAGTCAGCCTTATCATTGAAGACAGGAATTCCCTGCCATTCTGACTCAGACTCAAAAGGATCCAAAACTGCGACCAAGTCCAAGTCTGGATCAGCCAAGACCATCTGACAAGCAGCTTGACCCATCTTCCCCTTAAAACCGGCAATAATTACTCGAATACTCATCTCTACTCCTGTCTAAGATACAAAGCCTGTAAGAACACAAAGTGAAAATAGGAGTTCTGATCAAGGAGTGTCTACTCCTTGGAAGAACTATCTTTTTCACACAGGGTTCCAGGCGTGTTCAATTATCAAGATACAAAGGACGTTAGCTGCCCATGAAAAATAGGGAATGGCGCTGACTTTCTACGAAAGGCAAGACAGGCATCTTTTTTCAAGAGGCAGATAGTCCGTGTTCAAATTCTAAGATACAAAGCCTGTAAGAACAATTTAGACGATTGGTGTATAGCTCAAGGCGATACTACCTTCTCCAAGGTGGGTCCCAATGACACTACCAAAGCTAACAATTGGAATTTCAGCAGTCACACCACTCTCCATCAAAAGCTGACGCAAATCCGCTGCCTTTTGAGGAGCGTTCCCATGAATGACTGTTATACGGTAGTCCCCATCTTTTGTCAACTCCTTGATGATTTCCACCAAACGTTTGATTGCTTTCTTTTCTGTACGAACTTTTTCGTAAACTTCAATCACACCTTGGTCATTAAAGTAAAGGATAGGCTTGATACTGAGGAGATTTCCTAAGATGGCTGCCCCATTTGACAAACGTCCTCCCTTAACCAAGTGGTCGAGATCATCTACTATGATAAAGGCTGAATTATCAGCAATTTGAATCCCCAACTTCTCCTGAATCTGGGCAAAATCATCACCTTGTTCTGCCCATTCAAAAGCACTCTCTACCATAAATCCTAGAGGGGAGCTTGTGATATGGGTATCCGGAAAGGCAATGGTCAGGCCATCATACTCATCCAACATGTATTGGATGTTCTGATAAAAGCCTGAAATTCCAGACGAAAGAAAGAGTCCCAAGACATGGGTATAGCCCTCATCTTTCAAGGAATTTAGAATCTCATCCAATTTGGCAATACTTGGTTGACTAGTTTTAGGCAATTCTGCAGACTGAGTCATTTTTTGATAAAATTCCTCAGCAGTCAGATTGACACCTTCGACATACTCCTCCCCATCAATGTTAACAGGAATATCCAAGATAAATAGATTCTCTCTTTGCAGCGTCTTCTCCTCTAAATAGGCTGAAGAATCTGTAATGACAGCTAATTTCATGACTAAAACTCCAAATTGATCCCTGGAAGATCCAAGGCGATTTCTGTTACTTCATACGTCAAACGATTGAGCATGTTCAAACATGGACGTGCCAAGGTTTCGACTTCTTCTTGGTTAAATTCGCTTGGTTCGTTAACAATGCGACCTTCCACATGGTTCACTTGAGAAATTGTTCCGCTGATGACAAATTTGTCAAAGACAATCATGAAACTCAAGATAACAACAAGCGAAGTTACTTGGTTTTCTTGATCATGTTGGAGCAACTGAAAGTTCACATCTACCTTGGTTTCAGGAGCTCCATTTTCATTTTCCCATTCAAAGTTACGAGCATCAAAGTGATACTGGCTAACAAATTCTTGTTCTCGTTTAAGATTCATTTTTCTCTCCCTTTGCTACAATTTACTATGCAATTGTACCACATTTTTATCATTTCATCTAGTTTTCTAGGCTTTAGTCAATTCCGATTTCATCTTTAACCACAGCAGCAATCGTATCTACATAGTAGTTGACTTCTTCCGTTGTTGGCGCTTCTGCCATGACACGCAAGAGGGGTTCTGTTCCACTTGGGCGGACAAGGATACGACCGTTGCCTGCCATCTCTTCTTCCATCTTTTCTATGATTGTCTTGATGGCTGGTACTTCCATGGCATTTTCTTTCATGGCATTTTCCACTCGGATATTGACCAGTTTTTGTGGGTAAATCGTCACTTCTGATGCTAGTTGAGACAAGCTCTTGCCTGTTTCTTTCATGATTTTGGTCAATTGGACAGCTGATAATTGACCATCACCAGTTGTATTGTAGTCCATCAAGATAACGTGACCTGATTGTTCACCACCAAGGTTGTAGCCTGATTTTCTCATTTCTTCAACGACATAGCGGTCACCAACAGCAGTCACTGCCTTGTTAATGCCAGCGCTATCCAAAGCCTTATGGAAGCCAAGGTTAGACATAACGGTTGTCACGATGGTGTTTTGAGCCAACTGGCCTTTTTCAGAAAGATATTTACCGATGATGTACATGATCTTATCACCATCAACGATCTCGCCATTTTCATCGACAGCAATCAAGCGGTCACTATCTCCGTCAAAGGCCAAACCAATAGCTGACTGGCTTTCTTTGACCACTTCTTGAAGAGCTTCTGGATGTGTAGAACCCACATTCAAGTTGATGTTAAGACCATCTGGTGTCTCCCCAATAACAGTTATTTGAGCCCCAAGGTCTGCAAAGATTTGACGGGCACTTGTAGATGCTGCACCGTTTGCTGTATCCAAGGCCACTTTCATTCCCTCAAGAGGCGTTCCAGTTGAAACAAGGTAGCCTTCATACTTACGTAAACCTTCTGGATAGTCCACTAAGGTTCCCAAGCCTTCGGCACTTGGACGAGGAAGGGTGTCTTCTGTAGCATCCAGCAAGGCTTCTATTTCTGCTTCTTTTTCATCATCAAGTTTGAAGCCATCCCCACCAAAGAATTTAATTCCATTATCAAGGGCTGGGTTGTGACTAGCGGAAATCATGACACCTGCACTGGCTCCCTCAGTTTTGACCAAGTAAGCTACTGCTGGTGTTGCAAGGACACCGAGTTTGTAGACGTGAATCCCTACAGAGAGGAGACCTGCCACTAAGGCTGATTCTAACATTTCTCCTGAGATACGTGTATCACGTCCTACAAAGACTTTAGGGGCTTCTGTTTCGTGTTGGCTAAGAACATAACCACCAAAACGTCCCAGTTTAAAGGCCAATTCTGGCGTCAGTTCTACGTTTGCTTCTCCACGGACTCCATCGGTCCCAAAATATTTACCCATTTTATTTATCATCCTTTTCTACTGTTTTATTTAGTCCTGTTTAGACGAGTCTGGTTTCGTTTCTGAACTCGTTGAAGGCGAACTGCTGGTTGAAGAGCCCGTTGACGAGGTCGTTGACGAAGAACTCGAGCTAGACGATACTGTTTTGGTTGTAATTTTCATTGTAGTGTCAAATGGCATAATGACGCTTGGTAAGACATTTCCATTTTTATCAACTGCTTGTAGTGGAACAGAGGCTGAGTAGTTACCTGTTATCCGTTCACTCGTCGGCAAGATGGCAATAACTCGATCTACTCTAGAGAGAGTCTCCTCATCACTAATAACTGTTACTTTTTCATCTGACACAGTTACTTTGTCGATTTTGACACGAGAATCAATCTGGCTAGGATCAATCTCCGGCACAACAATTACATTGTCCCGTTTCGCTTTTTTACCGACCTTGACTGTTATCTTTTGCGGTGTCGCAACAGCCGTCAAACCACTCGGTAAATTTTCAATAGTCAGAGGAACTTCGATAGTTCCTACACTGGCATTGGTTAAGTCAGCTTTGACCTTGAATTTCCGAGTGCTTTCCTGCATTTCACTCGCCAAAGCAACTCTGTTTGACCCTGTCAGAAAGACGGTCACTTCAGAAGTAAAGCCACTGATAAAATACTGATCGCTGTCGTACTGAATATCGATTGGGACATTAAGTACCGTATTGGTATAGGTTTCTGTCCTCACCTGTCTGGCACTGTTGCTATTCTGATAGTTTGTTGAAGTCGCATAGATAAAAAGGATGCAGGCGAAAAAGAAGGAAGAAATAATATAAAGACTATTTTTTCTCATGATTCAATCCTCCTAGCAAACGCTCTTTCAGACCTTGTTTTTTCTCTGATGCTGGAAGCAAGATTCTTCTTAACTCCGATTCAAACTCTTCCAGGGTCAAATCATGCTTAAAGACTCCATTATAGGTGATTGAGATACCGCCTGTTTCCTCTGAGACCACAAAGGTAAGAGCATCCGATACTTCTGACAAACCAATCGCTGCCCTGTGACGTGTCCCAAACTCCTTGGAAATTCCTGTATTTTCAGTCAGGGGTAGGTAGGCTGAAGTTACGGCAATCCGATCTTCTCTTACAATGACCGCTCCATCGTGTAAGGGTGTATTGGGGATAAAGATATTAATCAATAACTCAGAGGAAATCTTAGCATCCAGAGGAATCCCAGTTGAGATATATTCCTGCAAGGTTCTTACTCGCTGAACAGCTACCAGAGCACCAATCTTACGTGGACTCATGTACTCGACTGATTTGACAAAGGCACGAACCATTTGCTCTTCCGCACTAATAGGAGCATTGTAGAAGAAATCCGTAGCCCGGCCCAATCGTTCCAAACCAGTCCGAATCTCTGGTGAAAAAATAACTACCGCTGCAATGACCCCATAAGTGATGATCTGATTGATCAACCAGGAAATGGTCGTCAAACCAATCATATTGGACAGAATCTGACCTAAAATAAAGACCAAGACTCCCCGCACCAATATCATGATTTTGGTCCCTGCAATCGCTTTGGTAAAATGATATAAAATATAAGTCACAATGAGAATATCAATCAGATTGGTGACTATTGTCCAAGGGCTTGAAAACAAACTCGTCCAGTATTGCAAATTGGATAATGGTTGAAAATTCATCCCTGGCCTCCTCCCTGTCAAAACACTTTCTGTACCATTATACCATTTTTTGCCCATTTTTTCCCTATCCTACCTCATTTTAAATTAAGCAAAAATATGATAAAATAAACTGACTAGAAAAAACGAAGGAGAAATCATGTCTCAACTCTATGATATTACTATTGTAGGTGGCGGTCCTGTTGGGCTCTTTGCTGCCTTTTACGCTCACCTACGCCAAGCCAAAGTCCAAATCATCGACTCTCTTCCCCAGCTCGGTGGTCAGCCTGCCATCCTCTACCCTGAAAAGCAAATCCTTGATGTGCCAGGTTTTTCAAACTTAACTGGAGAAGAGTTAACCAAGCGTTTACTTGAGCAGCTAGATGACTTTGACACACCTGTTCACCTCAACGAAACTGTTCTTGAAATAGAGAAACAAGATGAAGGTTTTACCATCACAACCAACAAGGGAAGCCACCTGACCAAAACAGTCATCATTGCCATGGGTGGCGGTGCCTTTAAACCTCGTCCCCTCGAATTAGATGGCGTCGAAAACTATGAAAATATCCACTACCACGTTGCCAATATCCAGCAATACGCTGGTAAGAAAGTGACCATCCTTGGTGGAGGGGACTCAGCAGTTGACTGGGCATTGGCTTTTGAGAAAATCGCCCCAACTACTCTCGTTCACCGTCGAGATAACTTCCGCGCCTTGGAACACAGTGTGCAAGCCCTGCAAGCATCATCTGTGACTATCAAGACACCATTCGTTCCTAGCCAACTCCTTGGAAATGGAAAAACACTTGATAAACTGGAAATCACCAAAGTCAAATCGGATGAAGCCGAAATGATTGAGGTAGACCACCTCTTTGTCAACTACGGCTTCAAGTCTTCTGTCGGAAATCTTAAAAACTGGGGTCTAGATCTCAACCGTCATAAGATTATCGTCAATAGCAAGCAAGAATCTAGCCAAGCAGGTATCTATGCTATCGGCGACTGCTGCTACTATGAAGGTAAGATTGATTTGATTGCGACAGGACTGGGTGAAGCACCAACTGCCGTTAACAATGCTATCAACTACATTGACCCTGAGCAAAAAGTACAACCCAAACACTCAACCAGTTTATAAGAAAAGAACCACGGATCAACTGATTCGTGGTTTTATAGTTCATCTGCTATCTTGTTTATTTTTCTAAGTCTGTGATTGACGCCACTTTTGGTTAGGGGATTGCTCAGACTATCTGCCAACTGCTGGATAGAGTAGTCTGGATGCTGAATCCGCAACTGTGCTACCTCTTGCAAATCCACGGGTAAATTTTCCAAACCCATTCTATCTTTGATTTTACTGATATTATTGATGGTCTTCATACTAGCAGAAACCGTTCGAGCAATATTAGCTGTCTCGGCATTATTAGCCCGATTGAGATCATTACGGGTTTCACGCAAAATCTTGACGCGCTCAAAATTATCACGCGCCTCCATAGCCCCAATTACGATCAAGAAATCCATAATGTCTTCTGCCCGCTGGAGATAGGTAACTGCACCTTTCTTGCGCTCAATAACCTTGGCGTCCAGCAAAAACTGCTGAAGAAGAGAGCCCAGTCCTTGGGCATGGTCCAGATAAACGGAACTGATCTCCAACTGGTACTTGCCAGACTCAGGATCTCGAATGCTACCATTTGCCAGAAAGGCCCCACATAAGTAAGCACGACCAGCCTCCTCATCTGCTAAGATATCGGGATCAATACCCGTCTCCAAACCAAAGAAGGAATCCGCAAGCCGCAAATCAGCTAAAAGCTCCTGCACCCTCTCATCAGTATAGACCGTGTAGACACGATTCTTGCGAAGATTGCTTCTCTGATGGTGACGAATTTCTGACTTGATCTCATAAAAATGGAGAAAGGACTCATAAAGGTGCCGAGCCAACTTGGCATTTTCGGTCACGACGGACAAGGTCAAGCCCGAACTAGATAGACCGATACTTCCAGACATCTTGATAATGGCCGATAGTTCATAACGACTGAGATGGTGTTGACCAAGAATTTCCTCTTTTACTGCAACTGTGAAACTCATTTTCTCACCTGTATAATGCGCATCAATTCGTCTACAATCAAATCGCCATCATGGAAGGCTCCTCCATTTTCCAAACGAAGGAAGTTGGATGAAATCACACGAGGAACCTGCTTGCAAAGACCAGCAAAGTCATGCTCTACCTGAACCAAATACTCATCAAAACGGTTGGTATCCATGTATTCTCTAGGAACCTTTTCGATATTAACTAAGACCGTATCAATAAATGGCCGACCTAAGTGTCGATGGAGGACTTCCACGTGGTCACTGTCTGAAAAGTGCTCTGTTTCCCCACGCTGGGTCATGATATTGCAGACATAGGCGATCTCTGCCTTGGTCTCCAAGAGAGCCTGTCCAATCTCCTCAATGACAATATTGGGCAAAATCGATGTAAAGAGGGAACCAGGCCCCAAGACAATCATGTCACTCTCGAGAATGGTATTGACTACTCGACGGCTGGCTTGCGGTGTTTCATCATCCAAGGTATTGGTCACATAGACATGATCGATCATGCCTGGATGATCTGCAATGTGGCTCTCACCTGCCACCTCAGAACCGTCTTTAAAGACTGCATGCAGTGTCAAAGGCTGATCGCTTGATGGGTAGATTTTTCCTGTTGTGTGGAAAAAGAGACTTAGCAGCTGCATGGCATTATAAGTGGACCCTTGCATTTCAGAAAGCCCTGCTATGATGATATTCCCCAGTGGATGACCCGCAAAAGCTCCAGCCTCTTCTGAGAAACGGTACTGAAAAACCTTCTCATAAAACTTAGGCATATCCGACATGGCTACCAGAACATTGCGAAGATCTCCTGGTGGTGTCAGCTGTTGGATATTCTTTCTTAGTTCACCAGAAGAGCCACCATCATCAGCTACCGTTACGATGGCTGCGATATCAACATCCTTTTCTCGCAAGCTTTTCAAAATGACGGGGATACCAGTTCCTCCACCAATTACCGTTATCTTTGGTTTTCTCATGAACGGTTTACCGTTTCCTTTCTTCTGTCTTTGTCACGATGGCTTTCATTGACAGGCCAGTTTTTAGCAAGGTCCTCAGCGATTCGTTTTGCAAAGGCAACACTACGGTGCTGTCCACCTGTACATCCTACTGCAATGGTTAAAACAGACTTGCCTTCTTTTTTGTAACTTGGCAAAATGGGTTCAATCAAAGCGAGTAAGTGCTGATAGAAACTTTCAGACTCTTCATGATTCATCACATAGTCATAAACTGCTTGATCCTCACCTGTCTGATTGCGGAGTTCCGGAAGGTAGTATGGATTTGGCAAAAAACGGACATCAAAGACCAAGTCTGCATCGATAGGAATACCATACTTGAATCCAAAAGACATGACCTCGATACGGAAAGACTGGGCTTGTTCTTGGTCTGAAAATTGCTCAGCAATGGTTTTACGAAGTTCACGTGGGGTGAGTTCTGTCGTATCCACCACATTTTGGCTCATGTTTTTCAAAGGTGCCAAAAGTTCACGTTCCAGCTTAATGCCATCTAAAATTCGACCATCTGCAGCAAGTGGGTGACTCCGTCTGGTTTCCTTGTAACGGGCTACCAATTCCTTATCTGCTGCGTCTAAAAAGAGGATTTTGAAGTCCAAATCATCTTGGTTTTCCAATTCATCCAAAACAGCCTGAATCTCTGAAAAGAAGGAACGACTACGCATATCGACTACCAAGGCCAGTTTGTGGTCATCGTCCTTGGTCTCTACCAACTGCAAAAACTTTGGCAAGAGGGCTGGCGGCATATTGTCAATGGTAAAATATCCCAAATCTTCGAAGGACTGAATGGCTACCGTTTTCCCTGCGCCACTCATCCCTGTCACAATCACCAGGTGAAGTTGTTTCTTTGTCATCTATCTCTCCTTATATCAAAAAAAGTTTGGCAGAGCCAAACTTCAACTAGCTTATCCAATCTCTGCGATCACTTCAATTTCGACTTTTACATCACGAGGAAGACGTGCAACCTCTACAGCTGAACGAGCTGGGAACTCCTCTTTAAAGGCAGTCTGGTAAACCTCGTTAAAAGGAACAAAGTCATTCATATCGCTCAAGAAGCAAGTTGTTTTAACAACATGGTCAAAGTCTGTTCCTGCTTCTGCCAAAATAGCACCGATATTTTTCAAGACTTGTTCTGTCTGTTCTTGGATTGTTTTTCCTACAATTTCTCCAGTTTCAGGAGATAGGGGAACTTGACCGCTAGCAAACAAAAGATTGCCAACGATTTTCCCTTGAACATATGGTCCGATTGCTTTTGGAGCTTTGTCTGTATGAATTGTTTTTGCCATTTCTTTCCCTCACAATTTTTCTAATATTGCATCCCAAGCCTGATCCATCCCTGCCTTGCTGACAGATGAAAAGAGGATGAAGTCGTCACTTGGGTCAAAGTTTAATTTCTTTTTAATTGCTGATTCGTGCTTGTTCCACTTACCACGAGGAATCTTGTCCGCCTTGGTCGCAACGATGATAACCGGAATCTCATAATACTTGAGAAATTCGTACATCTGCACATCATCTGCTGACGGGTCGTGGCGGAGATCCACCAAACTAACAACTGCACGGAGATTTTCCCGAGTCGTTAGGTACTCCTCAATCATGCGCCCCCACTTTTCACGTTCCTTTTTGGAAACTCGGGCGTATCCATACCCCGGTACATCCACAAAACGCATCTTGTCATCAATATTAAAGAAGTTGAGCAACTGGGTTTTACCAGGTTTCCCAGATGTACGAGCGAGATTCTTGCGGTTGAGCATGGTGTTGATAAAACTAGACTTCCCAACATTTGAACGCCCTGCAAGGGCAATCTCTGGCAGGTCATCCTGCGGATAGTGGGATTTATTGGCCGCACTGAGCAAGATTTCAGCATTGTGTGTATTGATTTCCATAGTCACCTCTAGGCTGTTTCTAGGATTGGTTTTTCCGTTCCATCGACAGCTTCTTTCGTGATGCGGACCAATTTCACATTTTCCTGACTTGGTACTTCAAACATAACATCTAGCATGGTTTCTTCGATGATGGAGCGAAGACCACGCGCACCAGTTTTGCGTTCGATAGCCTTATTGGCGATTTCCTGAAGGGCTTCATCATCAAATTCCAACTCGACATCATCATAAGAAAGCAAGGTTTGATATTGTTTGACCAAGGCATTTCTTGGCTCTTTCAAGATACGAACCAAGTCATCAACTGTCAATTGCTCAAGAGCCGCAAAGACAGGCAAGCGTCCAATCAACTCAGGAATAATACCGAACTTTTGAATATCTTCAGCGATGATTTCCTGCATGTAGGAGCTGTTTTCGTCAATCGCCTTGTTATTTTGGCCAAAACCGATAACTTTTTCTCCCAGACGTTGTTTAACGATTTCTTCGATGCCATCAAAAGCACCACCTACGATAAAGAGGATATTTTTAGTATCCACCTGAATCATCTCTTGTTGTGGATGTTTGCGTCCTCCTTGAGGCGGTACGCTAGCGACAGTTCCCTCGATAATCTTGAGAAGGGCTTGTTGCACACCTTCACCCGAAACATCACGTGTGATAGACACATTCTCGCTCTTCTTGGCAATCTTGTCAATTTCATCCACGTAGATAATCCCACGCTCTGCACGTTCGATGTTAAAGTCAGCAGCCTGCAAGAGTTTGAGGAGGATATTTTCCACATCCTCACCCACATACCCAGCCTCAGTCAGAGCTGTTGCATCTGCAATAGCGAAAGGCACGTTCAAGCTCTTTGCCAAAGTCTGAGCCAAGAAAGTTTTCCCTGAACCAGTTGGGCCAATCATCAGGATATTTGACTTCTGCAAATCCACATCTTCTGACTCTTCACGCGTATCGTGGAAATTGATGCGTTTATAGTGATTGTATACAGCCACTGCCAAGGCACGTTTGGCACGATCCTGACCAATCACATAGTGGTTTAGGATATTGAGGAGTTCAATTGGTTTTGGTACTTCAGACAAGTCTGCCAAAACTTCCTCGGCCAACTCCTCCCGAATGATTTCCTGGGCCAACTCCACACATTCATTACAGATAAAGGCGTTGTTCCCAGCGATTATTTTCTTTACTTCTTCTTGGCTCTTGCCACAAAATGAGCAATAAACCATCATATCATTTTTCCTATTTGTAGGCATGATTTCCTTCCATTCTAATTTATCATTCTATCTAAAATAAGGTCATATAAAAAGCGTGGACACTGTTGACCAGATTGGTAAAAGCATTCAACCAGAGTAAGGCAGACAGTCCATAGCGCTTCTTACGAAAAGCCTGTGCTCCAGTCAAAATACAGATCACACACAAAAAAGCTGTAAAAAATCCAAATATACTGCGCTCCATTAGACTTCCTTTCTATCTCGGTATTCGATGGTAAAATCATAGTCGTTTTTCTCATCTCGGGTGTAAGATTTGCTTGCTACTGTCTCAAAACGAGACAAGTCAAACTCCTCAGGGAAATAGGTATCTCCCTCCACCTGAGCATGAATCTGTGTCACGATGATTTCATCTAAATATGGCTCAAAAGCCTGAAAAATCTGTTTTCCGCCAATGATATAGAGATTTTTTTCCTGACTCTGATACCACGCTAAAACAGACTCCACACTTTGAAATACGAGCGCCCCATCTATGACTTCTTCGCTATTGCGCGTTAAAATCAGGGTTTGCCGTTTTGGAAGCAGACGACGTCCCATTCCATCAAAGGTCATTCGTCCCATCAGTATAGCATGATTTAAAGTTGTTTCCTTAAAATGTTGCAACTCTGCTGGCAAATGCCAAGGGAGACGATTTTCTTTCCCAATCACACCTTTTTCATCTTGGGCCCAAATGGCTATGATTTTCTTTGTCATGCTTCCGTCCTTTTTATTGATACTACTATTTTATCAAAATTCTCCCAAAAAGGCTGTTTTGAAACGCGCGCAAAAGAGAGAAAAGGAGCAGGCTTCATTTAGCCTGCTCCTCTCGTCCCTAGGACATATATTTTTTTGCTTCTGATTCGATTTTTTCGACCACTTCTTGGATACTTAGTCCAGTTGTGTCAAGATAAACTGCATCCTCAGCCTGTCTGAGAGGAGAGGTTTCACGATGACTATCCTTGTAGTCACGCGCAGCAATCTCTTCTTTCAACGTTTTCAAGTCAGTCTCAATCCCTTTAGCAATATTTTCCTTGTAACGACGCTCTGCTCTTTCTTCAACAGAAGCCACTAGGAAAATCTTGAGTTCAGCTTTTGGTAAAACAACTGTCCCGATATCACGCCCATCCATGACGATACCACCTTGCTGAGCAATCTCTTGCTGGAGCGAAACCAGTTTCTGACGCACCTCAGGAATGGCAGCAATGCTTGAAACCTTGTTGGTCACTTCATTTTCACGAATCGGATGGGTAATATCAACATCTCCTACAAAAACAAGTTGCTCACCTGTTTCTGAACGACCAAAACTAATGGGGTGTTGGTTAAGAAGCTCGAGAAGTTGGTCTACATTTCCTGCATTCAACTGGTGTTTGAGCGCTATATAAGTCGCAGCACGGTACATAGCACCCGTATCGAGATAAGTGTAACCAAAATCTTTAGCGACAATCTTTGCAACCGTACTCTTGCCACTCGAAGCTGGACCATCGATAGCAATTTGAATTGTCTTCATGACCGACTCCTATCTTGTCTTAATCACATCACCTGGGTTGGCAAACCAAGATCCAGATGACATATGAGAAGGATTTAGGGATTCTAGCTGGGCAATGGAAATCCCTGCACGCTGAGCAAGAGCTGCCTCTCCCTCTCCAGGCTGTACTGTAAGTGTTCCTTCACCCTCTGCATGTTCTTCCGAACTGCTTTCTGAAGGTGTTGATTCAGAAGAAGATGTTTCCTCTACCTTGCTACTTGAAGATGATGATGCTTCCACTTTAGAACTTGAACTTGTAGAAGGAGACGATACATCATAGAAGTCCTTCAAAGATGAAGTACGATTGCTTCCTCCGGTTGATAGGTAAATCAATACAACTACCATTGCTACAACGATTACAAAGAAGAGGCTAGCTAGAACCGTCAAGACACGATTCGCAACAACGCCTTTCCCTTTTTGTTTCCGGTGTCGACGCTCTGATCTTGTTTCTTCCTCATTGTTTTCGTAAATATCTTCTTGCCACGGTTCTTTTTCCATACCTTACTCCTTGTTTTTTTTACATTTTCTTATTACAATATAAATATGAAAGTCACACTTATACCCGAACGGTGCATCGCCTGCGGGCTTTGCCAAACCTATTCTGAACTCTTTGATTACCATGATAATGGAATCGTTCGATTTTACGATGATCCAGTTGAATTGCAAAGAGAAATCGCTGAGACCAGCGACGTTCTGGAGGCCATCAAAAATTGTCCTACACGTGCACTTCTAAAAGATTCATCGTAGGAAGCAGGGAATAAATATAATTGATTTTTTCTCATTTTTCCCACATCTACTAGTTTAGCATATTTCTAGGTAAAATTATAGTCTTTTTTGGTTATTTTTTTCCTTCAATATTAGAAAGGTCACTTTTTTCTTTGACGAGATAGAGTGGTCTTTTTTTGGTCTCTAGATAGATCTTACTGATATACTTGCCGAGAATCCCAATCGTCAGGAGTTGAATCCCTCCAAGAAAGAGAATGACAGCCATCAAAGAGGTCCAACCAGATGTGGGATTTCCTAAGATAAGAGTCCGAAACACTACAAAAACAGTCATCACAAACGAAAGAAAACAAGATAGGAGTCCCGCTACAAAGGCTATACTCAAGGGAAAATCTGAAAAGTTAAGAATTCCTTCAATCGAGTAGAAAAAGAGTTGTCTAAAACTCCAACTGGTCTTGCCAGCCTGTCGTTCAACGTTTGGATAATCAAGATAGTGCGTTTTAAAACCCACCCAGGCAAAGAGTCCTTTAGAAAAACGATTGGACTCAGTCAGGGTTAAAATAGCATCTACCACAGACCTTCTCATCATGCGAAAATCACGGACACCTGAGGGTAGAGCCACTGGGCTAATTTTTTGCATGAGGCGGTAAAAGAGGTCAGCACAGAAACTACGGAAAAAGGGTTCTCCCTCCCGACTAGTTCTCCGTGTCCCAACACAGTCTATATCTGCATTTTGGTCTAGTAAGGCTTTCATCTCAAGTAGCATACTAGGAGGATCCTGAAGATCTGCATCCATCACGACCACCAAGTCTCCAGTTGCATGCTGCAAGCCTGCATACAGAGCTGCTTCTTTCCCAAAATTTCGCGAGAAAGAAATGTAATGTACCGCAGGATTTTGCATCCGATAGGCCTTTAGCAAGTCTAAGGTTCCATCGCTAGACCCGTCATCCACAAAGACATACTCGATTTCTGCTCCCAATTCTGGAAGTAGTGCTTCAACAGACTGATAAAAAAGAGGAAGTACTTCCTCTTCGTTTAAACATGGGACAATGATTGAAATCATCATCTTAGTCTTCAAATCCATTTGGATGCTTGCTTTGCCAACGCCATGCGTCTTCACACATTTGGGTGATGCTGAGTTCTGCTTCCCAGCCCAGTTCAGCTTTGGCTTTTGCAGGGTCTGAGTAGCAGGCAGCGATATCACCTGGGCGGCGTTCTACGATGCGGTAAGGAATGGGACGTCCCACCGCTTTTTCCATGTTTTGAATAATTTCAAGAACTGAATAGCCTTTACCTGTTCCAAGGTTGTAGATGTTAAGGCCTGAACCTTTTTGGATCTTTTGTAGAGCTGCAACGTGACCTTTAGCCAGGTCTACGACATGGATATAGTCACGAACCCCGGTTCCATCTTCTGTATCGTAATCATCTCCAAACACTTGTACTTGTTCTAGTTTGCCCACTGCTACTTGTGAAACATAAGGCAAGAGATTGTTTGGAATTCCGTTAGGATTTTCTCCCAAGTCACCGCTCTCATGTGCTCCGATTGGGTTAAAGTAACGTAGCAAGACCACATTCCATTCTGAGTCTGCCTTGTAGATATCCGTCAAAATTTCCTCTAACATGAGCTTGGTACGACCGTATGGATTGGTCACTGAAAGTGGGAAATCTTCTAAGATTGGAACAGTGTGAGGATCTCCGTAAACTGTCGCAGAAGAACTGAAGATGATGTTCTTACAGTTATTTTCTTCCATAGCTTTTAGAAGGCTGACAGTTCCAGCGATATTGTTGTCATAGTAGGCAAGAGGGATACGGGTTGATTCGCCAACAGCCTTCAAACCAGCAAAGTGAATCACACCAGTCGGTTCTTCCTGCTTGAAAATATCTCTGAGGGTATCTGTGTCACGGATATCTGCCTCATAGAAAGGGATCTCAACTCCTGTAATTCTCTCAACAACTTCTAAACTTTTACGATTGCTATTGACAAGATTATCCACCACAACGACTTGATGACCTGCTTGGATCAACTCAATAACCGTATGGGTTCCGATAAATCCAGCACCACCAGTTACCAAAATCTTTTCTTGCATCTTTTTTCCTCGATTCTCGGATTATTTTTTCTTATTTTATCATTTTTGATAGGGAATGTCATTTGACATCCTAAACTACCTGCTAAAATTTCAGTAAAATACTTATTCGCTTTTTACTCGTTTGACATAGTTTGCAATGGGATAATTTTCAGGGGCCAAGGTCAACTCCTTGTCTTGGACCAGTTGAGCTAGATGATACCCGATGATCGGACCCGTTGTGAGACCTGATGAACCTAGACCGCTAGCCGCATAGACACCTGCTAAGCCTGGCACTTGTCCAAAAAATGGGGAGAAATCACTGGTGTAGGCACGGATTCCCACACGCTCAGCTGATGATTTCGCTTCTGCCAAGGCTGGATAGTGAGGTAAGGCCGCCTCCTCCATTTGTTGCAGCAAGGTTTCATCTACCGTCAAGTCATATCCCATATCATTTTCATGGGTAGCGCCTAAGGACAATTTCTCACCTGCAAAAGGGATCAAATCCCACTCCCCCTCTGGCATGACCACAGGGTAAGATTTCATATCTTTGGTAAGTTGATAATCTCGTAGTTGTCCCTTTTGGGGGCGAACATCTACCTCATATCCTAAAGGTTCCAAAATGTCTCCCAACCAAGCTCCCGTTGCTAGAATAACCTGATCAAACACCTCTTCATCAATCTGGTAACCTGATGCTAAAGGTGTCAAACTCACTTTTTCTTTGACCAGCTTGACTTGACTAGCTTCTAGCAAACGATTCACTAAGAGCTGGCCATCTACTCTCGCTCCACCAGAAGCATAGAGCAGGCGGTCAAATCCCTGCAAGCCAGGGAATAATTCATTTGCAGACGCTTGGTCTAGAATGGCTAATTGACCTATCAAGGGAGATTCTTCCCTACGTTGAAGGGCTAGTTCATAAAGTTCTTCTAGCTTGGATTCGTCCTTTTTCAAGAGGAAAACTCCCGAACGCTGGTAAAAGTCGATCTCCTGTCCTGACTTTTCTAAATCAGCCAACAAATCCACATAAAAGTCAGCCCCCAAGCGCGCCATCTTGTACCAGGCTTTATTACGGCGTTTGGAAAACCAAGGACTGATAATTCCTGCTGCAGCCTTGGTTGCTTGCCCCTGTCCATGGTCAAAAACGGTCACCTCTAGGTCAGCTTCTTTAGAGAGGTAGTAGGCAGCTGTTGCCCCCACAATTCCTGCTCCAATAATGGCAACTTTTTTCATTGTCTTCACCTTCTAACTAGATATGGTGGAAAGGATTGGTCGATGCTTGACTAGGTACAATATCGATTGTCCAGCCCTTCTCTTCCTTCCATTGAGTAAGAAGTGCAGCGATTTTTTCCACAAAAAGCACTTCGATATAGTGACCTGGGTCCAGCGCTAACAGGCCATCAGACAGCATATCCTGAGCTGTGTGATAGTAGATATCGCCAGTGATATAAACATCTGCCCCCTTTGCTAAAGCATCAGAGTAGAAAGACTGCCCACTGCCACCACAGATGGCCACTCTTGAAATAGGCTTCTTCAAATCACTCTCTTGATAATGCACCATTCGAAGACTATCAAGACCAAAGACTTGCTTGACATACTGAGCAAATGCTCCAAAAGTCTGTGGTTGAATGTCACCAATACGCCCAATCCCACGTTCTGGGCCTGTTTCCTGGAGATAAGTCGTCTCCTCAATGCCTAGCATCTGGCAGAACCAGTCATTGAGACCATTCTCTACAATATCGATATTAGTATGACTGACATAAACGGCAATGTCATGCTTGATCAGGTCGATGTAAATCTGATTTTGCGGACGGCTGGCTATCAGATCCTTGATAGGACGGAAAATTGGCGCGTGCTTAACGATAATCAAATCCACACCCTTTTCAATGGCTTCAGCCACCGTTTCTTCACGAATATCGAGAGCTACCATGACACTTTGGATATCCTTATCCAAAGTGCCAATTTGCAGGCCACGACTGTCACCCTCCATTGAAAATTCCTGAGGGCAAAAGGCTTCATAAGCTTGTATTACTTCACTTGCTAGCATGAAAGCACCTCCTTGATGGCTTGAATTTTATCTACTAAAACTTGACGTTCCTCCAGATTTTTTTCTGGGATTTGTTCGAGGGCGAACTCTAGCTTAACCGCTTCTTTTTGCCATTTTTGGACAAAAACTGGGCTGACTTCTTTGGATAAGAAGGGACCAAAGCGGACATCACTTGCTGATAGCTTCATTTGTCCTGATTCCACCACCAAAATCTCGTAGAATTTGCCTGCTTCTTCTAGAATGCTTTCTGCCACAATCTGAAAACCATTGGCTTGCAACCAAATGCGCAAGTCGTCTTCACGATTATTGGGCTGGAGGATTAAACGCTCTACATTAGCTAGCTTTTCCAAACCTTCTTTCAATATGGTAGCAATCAAACGGCCACCCATACCAGCAATGGTGATAACCGATACTTGGTCAGCCTCTTCAAAGGCTGCCAAGCCATTGGCTAAACGGACTTGAATTCTCTCTTTTAGATTGTGACTTTCAACATTTTTAACCGCTGACTTGTAGGGACCTTCCACCACCTCACCTGCAATGGCGCTTTTGATTTGGCCTCTCTCAACTAACTCGATTGGCAGATAAGCATGGTCACTCCCCACATCTAGTAAAACAGCCCCTTGTGGCACAAAGGAAGCTACCAATTCTAATCTCTTTGAAATCATCTTCTCTCACTTTCCAAAACTCTGTTACCTCTTATTATACCACATTTCATACTCTTCAAAAATCAAATTCAAACCGCGTCAACGTCGCCTTGCCGTACTCAAGTACAGCCTGCGGCTAGTTTCCTAGTTTGCTCTTTGATTTTCATTGAGTATCAGCTAGCAATCTTGCACCTAAAAAGACCGCAATCCACAGATTGCAGTCTTTCTTTATTTTCTGGATTGGTAACGACTAGTTAGAATGAAAATCACGGTAAAGACCAACATCATGGCCCCATAGACAGGTAATGTTTGTCCTGTTAAGGTCGAAATTTCAAGCAACTTTTGGATCTTTGGGAAAAGAGCTGTAGCTAGGAAACCACCTACCGACCAAACAATCAAGAGGACACGCCAGAGGGTAAATGGCATGCAGGCTCTAAATACGGATAAGAAACCAATTGATCCAAGTAGATAATAGAGTAGGGTTGAGATTTCTATCTCAGACCAACCTTGACTACTTCCAAATATTTTCACAAAAAGAACGCTGAAGACGACCATAAGAGCACTTGGTAGGGCACGAAGCATGGATTTTCTGAGGAAGTTTGGTTCAACAGGCTTGATATTTCTCTCAAAAGTCAGAACGAATGGCGGGAAACCTTCCACGAATTGGTCAATCATGGTAATCTGGATTGGAATGAAAGGGAAAATCAAAATCCACTCAGACCGTCCTAGTAAAACGCTGGCAATACAGATGACTGCAAGCAAGAAGGAATAGATGGTCTTAATCAAGAAAATCGGTGCGATATGGGCGATGTTATTGACCACGCGACGACCTTCAAAGAGAATCTCAGGAACATCATTAAAGTCTGAGTTCAAGAGAACCAGATTAGCAATCTGACGAGTCGCAGGATCTCCTTCAGCCATAACGATAGAACAATCTGCTTCGCGGAGAGCTAGGATATCATTGACACCATCCCCTGTCATTGCCGTTGTATGCCCTGCTTTTTTCAGAGTTTGGATGATGAGTTTCTTTTGATGAGGGGAAACACGACCGAAAATAGCTGTCTCTTCAGCCATGGCAATCAATTCCTCATCCGTGATTTTTGAACAATCTACATAGCTGTGATAGTCTGCAAAACCAGCTTTCTGGGCAATGCTGGAAACCGTAACTGGATTGTCGCCAGAGATAATCTTGAGGCCCACTTCCTGAGAACGGAGATAATCCAGCGTCTCAGCTGCTCCTTCTCGAATCGGGTCCAAGATTTCCAGCAAGGCAAGGGCTTGAATGTCAGACGGTTTCTGTGGTTTGTGATGATCTAGTTTTTCCTGACTGAGGGCCAAGACCAAGACACGTGAACCTCTCTCTAAAGCCTCTCTGGCTTCTGGGACTTCAGAGTCCAACAACATCTCAGGCGCCCCTAAGAAAACCGTTCCTAGCCCTTCTAATTCCATAGCTCCCCACTTGCGGTCGCTTGAGAAAGGAAGATTCGAGATCGCAGGATAGGCAACCTGTCCTTGGAAACGCTGGCGAATGGCTTGAGCTGTTGGATTTTTATCCTCACTATGAGCGATATAGCTAGTCAAAATGCTGGCAATAGCCTCATCACCATAAGTTTCCATCAGAGGAAGAACAGCCTCCACCTGCATCTTTCCTTGGGTGATGGTCCCCGTTTTGTCCAGACAAAGCATATCCACGCGCGCCAAGGTCTCAACAGAGTACATCTCCTGCACTAAGACCTTTTTCAAGCCCAGCTTGATCACCGCAGTCAAGAGCGAAGTTATGGTCAAAAGGGCGATTCCCTTGGGCAACATACCCAAAAGGGCTGTTGACGAATTTACAACGGATGACTTGAGGGGCAAGCCTTTTAACATCAAGGCTTCTAGCAGGAGAGCTAGACCAAAGGGAATGATAATCTTCCCAGTAAAACCAGCTAGCTTGTCTAGCGATTTCATGATACGGGAGTTGATCGGTTTCACTGTCTTAGCTTCCAGCATGAGTTTGGAAGCATAGTTGTCTGCCCCGACATGGTGGACTTGAGCCAAAACTGCGCCACTGGCTAGGAAACTCCCTGATAAAAGCAAGGCATCCACTTCCTTTTGCACCAAATCACTCTCACCCGTCAACATAGCTTCATTGACTTCTGCAAATCCTTCCAGAACCAGAGCATCACTAGGAATCTGCTCCCCCGCAGACAAACGAATGACATCTCCTAGGACCAATTCTTCTGGATCGAGAGCAACTTCTTGACCATCACGAATGGTTTTGACCTTTTCCTTGGTCATGAGATTGAGCTTGTCCACCATGTGTTTGGCCCGTAGCTCAGTCACAATCCCAGAAAAAGCGTTAAAGCAGATAACGGCAAAGAAAACCAGATTGCTCCAAGCCTGCACAAAGGCCAGCGCTAGAGCAATAACAAAGTTTAATGCGTTAAAAAGTGTAAAAACATTTCGTTTGAAGATTTGCCAAGTACTGGTACTGGCCGACGCGGTAAAGTCATTGACCAAACCTTGAGCCTGTCTTTCTTTGACTTCTCTTTGGGTTAATCCCATTATCTTATTTTTATCCATAAACTCTATCATATCATTTTTTTTAAAAGAATTCTAATCCCATCTAAAACTGTTGGATGATAACTGAAAAAGTTTGCCAGCAGTCTTTTGATAAGGTATAATAATAAAAGCAATACAATCGAAGGAGATCTCATGTTTTATACTTATTTGCGTGGACTAGTCATGCTGATCTTGTGGTCCATCAATGGCAATGCCCACTATCACAATACTGATAAAATCCCTAGCCGGGACGAAAACTATATCCTCGTCGCACCTCACCGTACCTGGTGGGATCCTGTTTACATGGCCTTTGCGACCAAGCCAAAACAGTTCATCTTTATGGCCAAAAAAGAGCTGTTTAACAACCGTATCTTTGGCTGGTGGATCCGTATGTGTGGCGCCTTTCCTATCGACCGAGAAAAACCTAATGCCTCTGCCATCAAGTACCCTATCAACGTCCTCAAAAAAAGCGACCGCTCTCTCATCATGTTTCCAAGTGGGAGCCGTCACTCAAACGATGTCAAGGGTGGCGTAGCCCTGATTGCCAAGATGGCCAAAGTCAGTATCATGCCGGTTACCTACACAGGTCCCATGACCTTGAAAGGTTTGGTTAGCCGTGAACGTGTGGATATGAACTTTGGAAATCCTATCGATATCTCAGACATCAAGAAAATGAATGATGAAGGGATTGAAATGGTTGCAGACCGCATCCAAGCTGAATTCCAACGTTTAGACGAAGAAACCAAGCAATGGCACAATGATAAAAAACCAAACCCGCTCTGGTGGTTTGTCCGAATCCCAGCCCTCATCCTTGCTGTGGTTGTTGGTATCCTAACGATTATCTTTACCTTCATCGCAAGCTTTATCTGGAATCCAGATAAGAAGAGAGAGGCTCTTGGTTAAAAAATACAATTATCCCTTGGCTTTTGCCAAGGGATATTTCTTTTATTCGATTTTCCATTTTTGGGACAACCAGTTGGAAAAGGCTAGAAATCGCTCAGCAACTTGCTCATGGTGCCCATAAGGATCAAAAACAAACTGACCAGTCAGATAACGTTTCTGAAGACTGGTATGGATCTGCTCAGCATAGGCTGGTGCTTGACCCAAGCGATTGGTATGATGGGCTCCTTCTGTTTGACCATTCTGTAAATATAGTAAACAGTCCAAATTTCTCACCTTTTCTTCCTTGCAATAAGTCACAAAATCAGGATACCAAAAGGAACCACAGATAGAGAAGACACAGGAGACCTTGTCAAAATGGAAAAGACTGTATACAGCCACCAAACCACCTAGTGAATACCCTCCATAGGCAAGGCGATTTTTGTCCAGGCGATAAAGCGACTGCAACCTGTCTAAAAGATCTCCAAATAAATGATCATGATAGACCTTTGCCTGACCGCCAAAATCTGGAGCCCCATCTTTCAGAGCAGATGCCTTCCATGGAGTGTAGTCGTCTAGGCGATTTTTAGAGGTCAAGCCCACTAAAATCACAGATTCTGAAAGGGAAGATAGAAAATTCAAGTTTCCATCATTCAGGAGAATAGCTGGATAGGTTTGATTGGGATCATAGGTCGAAGGAAGGCTGACCTTGACTTGGATCCCTTCCCAATCAAACTCATTATTTATTGATAAAGTCATTGATTTTCTCAAGGGAATCAATCACTGCTGGACCATAGTCCATCAACTCATCGTAAGAAATGGTCATGATTTTTTGATTCTTAATTGCAGGAACATTTTCCAAAACTTCATTTGCCTTCATCAACTCTACTGCGTTGGCATCCAATTTTTTATTACGGTCACTAGTTACATAGATAATCAACTCAGGATCCATAGACACGAGATTTTCCAAGGTTAAGCCTGATGTTCCCGTTGCAACATTTGTATAACCAAGTTGATTCAACAAGCTTTCTTGCAAAGCAGATTTGTATGCACCAAAGGTTTCGTCATTATAAGCAACCATAATCAAAGCCTTTTTCTTTTCACCTTGGCTTGTTGGATTTGCTTTCTTAACAGCGTCAATTTTAGCTTGTAATTGGGCTGCGTATTCATTGGCCTTGTCCTGAACATTGAAAATCATTCCAAGATTTTTGACATCTTCTACAATATTTCCCAAATCTTGCTGAATTGTTGAGAGAGAAGCTTTTTGCGTATAGACTGGGATTTTGTTTTCATTCCAAGTGCTAACTGTCCCCAAGGATTTTTCAGAAAACATCATGTTTCGACCCATCACAGCATCTGGTTCATAAGAAAGGACTGTCTCTTGAGAGACTGTTTTTTTATCGCCAATTTGAGGAATCGTCGCAATCGCGTCCTTGTATTTGTCCGTCACAGCATTGTCAGGGTTGAGCATGCCAGCAATTTTATCCTTCAAGCCTAACTCCAACAAGATTTCAGTGGTTGAAAGATTGTTGGTGATAACTTTTTCAGGTGCCTTGTCAAAGACTTGTTCGACTTCATTTCCCTTAGCATCATAGGTCTTGACCGTTAACGGATAAGTCGTCTCTGTGCTGGCCTTTTGACTTGTTTCTGCGCTAGACTGTGTGGTAGTTTTTTCTGTAGTAGTATTGCCACAAGCTGCCATAGTTAGGGTAGCTACTGTTACGAGTAAAATGCTTAGTGTTTTTTTCATCTTGTTTTCCTTTTCATTCTTATAAATAGTGAATCATAGCTTGCTGATCCTCGGTCCAAGTAACCTGACTTTGAACTCCGTATACAATTTGCAATGACTCAGGGGTGATGGTCTCCTTTGGAGTCCCTTGGTAAAGGATTTCTCCCTCTTTCATCAGATAGAGATAATCCGAATAGCGACAAGCAAGTTGAATATCATGTAGGACAGCTAAAACATTGACCTTGAGATTCTTCACAATGGCCAACAAGTCTAACTGGTACTTGATATCCAGGTGATTGGTTGGTTCGTCCAGGAGCAAGAGAGTCGGTTCTTGCGCCAAGGCGCGGGCTAATAAGACTCGTTGTTTCTCCCCCCCTGACAGAGACGAATAGAGACGAGTTTTCTTCTCGAGCATATCCACCTTGACGAGAGCATCTTGAACGAGGGCATAATCTCTTTCCTTTTCCTTCTGTAAAAAAGAGAGGTGGGGAGTTCTTCCCAGCAAGACGATTTCCTCAACTGTACAATCAAACTGCAATTGATTAAACTGAGTTACAACTGCCATTTGCTTGGCTGTTTCTTTGAGTGACCAATGCTCCAGCGGCTTTCCATCTAGGCTTATCAAGCCTTTGTCCGCCTTTTCCTGACGATAAAGGAGTTTAAGCAGGCTGGTTTTCCCACTTCCATTTGGTCCTAGTATCGTGTGAAATTGATGCCTCTCAACCTTAAGAGAAACTCCTTTGAGGATTTTTTTCTCTCCTAGTCCAAAGTGGACATCCTGACAAATCAAGTCCATATCAGGCCCTCACCTCCCTTCGCCTACCTCCAACAATGTAGATGAAGAAGGGAGCACCTACTAAGGCTGTGAAAATACCAATCGGCAACTCAGCGTTTGGAATGATGATACGGGAGAGTACATCTGCCCAGATGACAAAGAGGGCACCCAGCAAGGTCGCAACAGGAAAAAGTCTCCTGTAATTCGTTCCCACTAACCCTCGAGCTAAGTGAGGAGTAATTAGACCAACAAATCCAATAATCCCACAAGTTGCCACCAAGACAGCTGTCAGCACAGCCACCATGGTCACATAAAGATACCAATAGAAGCGTAAGGGAATTCCCAAAGTTAAAGCAGCCTCATCTCCCATCATCATCGCATTAAAAACACGATACTGAGTAGCGAAAAATAGAAAGGCCATTCCTACTACTATAGTTGGCAGAACCAAGTCTGCCCAGGTAGTCCCGGCAAGCGATCCCATGGTCCAAAACTTAATGGTCATCACACTGTCCGCATTAGCGCCAACTGAGATAATAAAGTTGGAAAAGGCCAGAAAGAGAGCATTGACCACCGTTCCTGATAAGATCAGACTAGAAGTCGTCATCCTTCCCTGCATAGAGGCAATGATGAGGACAGCAATTGTTGCCAAAATAGCTCCAAGGAAAGCTCCAAGGCTAATCACCAATTTTAAACCAAGAATGATGCTCAAAGTTGCCCCTAGAGTTGCACCCGCAGAAATTCCTAAGACATAAGGCTCTGCGATGGGATTGTTCACTGTAGACTGCATCACGCTACCACACATGGAAAGACCAGCCCCTACTATCAGACCTAACAATACTCGGGGGAATCTCATGTTCCATACAATGGCAAGAGTGGACTTGGAAACCTCTCCTATCTCAAGAGGAAATCCCAATCTGCTCAAAATGATCCGATAGGTATCTCCTAGATCAATCGCAACAGACCCCATAGAAACAGCTAGAAAGAGAGAAATTCCTAAAACGCTTAGCAAAATAACCAAAAACAACACAAATTGCAAATCTTGTCGGCTTCCAGAAAATTTGGAAAGCATGAAAACCTCCTTTGATAGAATCTTAAAAATTTAGAAAATTCTCATGAAAAGTATACCATATTTCTATTAGATGAACAAGGATAGAGACATATATAGAAAAAGCCCTCTGAAGTCAGAGAGCTGATTTGAGCTCGGGCTATAATCCTAGTGAAACAAAAAATCTCCCCGAAGGGAGAAAATCTGGTTTATTTTAGCTTACAGTGCTAATGACCGTAACCGAAGATAATACTTGAGTATATTGAGGTAGGGTGACAAAAGTAAAAAAGCTACCCAATGGAGTAGCTTCATTATCATGATATGCTTAATTGAACACGGCCTAACCACTTGGCAAAAAAGATAAAATCTCCCCGAAAGGAGATCATTCTGGTTTATTTTATCTTACAGTGCTAGGAACCGAAGATTATACTTGAGTATATCGAGATAAGGTGACAACATAAAAAGCCCTCTGAAATCAGAGAGCTTTATTCTTGCTGGATAAAACGTTTATAGACTAGGCGACAAGCCGAAGATTGTACTGATGGTACATCGAGGCGAAGGCAACGAAGTATAGAAACGTTTTAGACGCAAGATTAACGACGAAGTCCTAGAGAGTTGATTAACTCACGGTAACGGTTAACGTCGTTTTTACGCAAGTATGCAAGCAAGTTACGACGGCGACCGATTTTCTTCATCAATCCACGGTAAGTAGCGTGGTCTTTTTTGTGTTGTTTGATGTGTTCGTTAAGGTGGTTGATTTCCCAAGTAAGGACAGCAACTTGAACCTCTACTGAACCTGTATCACCTTCGTGACGTGCATATTGTGCGATGATTTCATTTTTTTTCTCTTTTGAGATTGCCATGATGTTTCTCCTTTTTATTTGGCTTCATCCGAGTGACAGGTTGGCATGCCTATAACCAAGAAGAAGTTATTTGTCTTTACGACAGTTCTTATTCTACCAAGAAGCAGAGACTTTGTCAACTGATTTACTATTTAAACCCGTGAATTACTCTACTGATTTCAGGCTTCGAGCATATCAACCTTTCTTACAATCAGGTCACTCTTTACTATCATTATAACGCTTTTTCAACTAGTTGGAAACTAGAAGCAAAAACAAAAAAGCTGACCAAAGTCAACTTTTTATTGCAGTAACATTTACCCCTAAGTCCAATATAGTGTGAAGAATAATTAATTAGTCTTCTAGCATAGTTAACTAATAGAATTAGTCAGTATTCTTAGAACATATCAATACATAGTTAGACTGTCTTTAATTTCTAAATTTAACTTATTCTAATCTTTCTGCATAACCTTAATATAGCTACTACCATCGTGTGACTTGATGATAACTAATTGTTGAGCGATCCCTTCCTTCATGTCATCCACATGACTGATGACACCGACCATGCGATTTTCACCAATTTGTTCTAGGACCGTGATAGCCTTGGTGAGGGCTTCCTTATCCAATGATCCGAAACCTTCGTCAATGAAGAGGGCTTCAACAACAGCACCCTTGCTGGTATTTTGCACCACCTCTGAGAGGGATAGGGCAATAGCAAGTGCGGCGATAAAGGTTTCTCCTCCAGACAAGGATTTGACGGAACGCTCGCTACCTGTCAACTGGTCATAGACGTTGATGTCCAAACCAAAGTGATCACGCGCCCTACGTCCTTCTTCACTCAGGACAAAGGAATAGCGATTATCCGTTAAGAGACCGATGTAGTTGGCATTGGCATAATCCAAGATTTGTTGGAAATACTGACGGATAACATAAACTTCAAGATTGAGTCGCCCAGTTAGAGCTGTATTTTCTCCCTTAACCACCTTGACCAAATCACTGAGCTCTTGATGAGCCTTAAAGGCCTCCTGGTTGCTGTCTTGAAGGGTCTTAGCCACCTGGTAGGTAGCCGTCGCATCCTCAAGCCCCTTCTCTAATACAGAAACCTGAGCATGCTGCTGATTATAACTTTCCTGACAAGCCTCTACTGCTTGCGCTAGACTATCGAGATCTGGTTGTTCTTGATTTTGGAGAAGCTCTTGGCTATTGCTAATCTGGATCTGCAACTCTTGTTTAAGAGTTTGGTAGCTTGTCAATTGAGCCTGGAGCTCAAGAATAGCTTGATTGTTCACCTCATGCAACCAACTCTGGATTTGATTTTGGTCATTGGTGAGGGCCCCTTCAGCCTTAAGACTTTGGTCTAATTCAGCCGATAAACGCTTCATTTCTTGGCTGGTCTTTTCTTTAGACTTGTTCAAGCTCTTAAGTTGCCCCTTGACTCCTTGAATTTCGGCATAAAGTTGGTTGTAGGCCTCACCATTTTCCTTGACTTTCTTATTGTAGAAGTCCAACTCTTGCTTAGCTAGGGAAATACGTTCTTGATAAACCTCAACAGATTCAAGCTCTGGATGAGCTTCCTGCAAGTCTTTTAGGCGCTCCTTATTTTGGTTAAATGCAGCCTTGGCCTCTTGATAGTTTTTAGAAAAATCTACCTCTTCTTCCTGAGCTTTGGCTAACTTAGCTTTATATCGTACATAATCTGTCTCTTCTTTATCATAACGTTTTTGTAACTCTTGATAATACTTTTTAACCTTCAGAAGTAGGGCTTGTCCACGGTATGCTTCATAGTCCTCTGAAAAATCAAAATCAAATTGTCCCTTAACTTGGTCTTCGAGTTCTTGATAGTTTTTTTGAAGAGTTGACTTTAATTCAGCCAACCTGTTAAGCGATTTTTTACGATTAGATTCAACTTCTCTCAATGTAGCCTGAAGCTTTGACAAGGTAGCAACTTGATCTTCTTTTTGATCTTGAAGTGCCTCAACCGAATCCATGATACCCTTCAAGGTCATTTCATCAGCCTGTGTCCCATCAACCTTAGGATGATCCAAGGAACCACAGACCATACATGGCTGTCCATCCTCTAATTCTGCCTGCAACTGGGCAATCATGAGTTGACGACGTGAAGCTAAAGTCGTTCTTAACTTCTCTTCCAATTCTTTGAGGCTTTCTTGAGCTTGGTCAAACTCCAAAGAGTACCTTTGATATCGTTTTTTGTTATCTACCAACTCCTGATCCAATTCCACTATATCTTTTAGGTTCTGAGCCAGTTGCTTATCCACACTGTATTCCACAGACTGGAGGAGTTTTTCGACCTCATGTACACTATCCGAACTAAGACGATTAGTCTCCAAATCTAACAAGGACTGTTTAAGGAGCTCAATCTTTTCCGAAGCCTGCTGATAGGTTTTTTCCCACTGCTTGTAGTTAGCACGTGAACATTTGAATTTGTCTTGCTCTTTGGCAAGATCCTGGGCATGGCTAATAGCCCCTTCTAACGCTTTCAGTTTCTCTTCTTTTTGATGAAAATCCTCAGTCTGAGCTTCCAGTGCCTCTTTTTGAACCTTAACTTCCTCAAAATCCTGCTGCTTAGCACTTAGTGCTTCTTGAGCGATTTCAAGGTCTTGTTCTAATTGAAACAACTGCTTCTGATACTCCTTCAAACTGCTAATGGTTTCCTGCAAGCCTTGGGCAAACTGCAATTCCTCCAGATGCGCTTTTGCTTCTGCCTGTTCCTGAGCACCTTCCTCAATTTCCAGACGGTAACGCTCCTTGGCTAGATCCAATTCTTGGAAAATCTTTGCCACATCTTGTGCAGTTTGCAAGCTCTTCTGCAGCTTAGCCAAATCCTCATGGGCTTCCTTTAAGATGCTTTTTTGCTCTTCAAGATTATCTTGCCGTTGCGCCAAAAGTTCTTCAAGACGTGCCAATTTTTCATAAGCTGGTGTTTGGGCCAAGATAGCTAATTCTTCCTCAGACCAAACCTGACTGGCAAAATGACCATCTAGCTCAGCCTGACGCTTCTCCATATCCTTATTGCTCTGACGAAGAATCTCCTCCAAGCTCTTTTGAAAGCGGTCAAAAATACCTGTTCCAAAGATTTTTTTCAAAATTTGAGTCTTGGTCTTGGAATCTTCTTTCAAGAAACGACTGAAATCATTTTGCGGAAGAAGGATAATCTGTTTGAACTGCTCGGCATTGAGCCCCAAAATTTGCTCAATCTGATCACTCACTTCCTTGATTTTATCCCCGAGCTTTTCGATTTCTTGACCACCAATCTTATCCACAATAACTAGAGAAGCTGACCCTTTTTCCTCAGTCGTACCACCACCTCGCTTTGCAATCCTATTTTGCTTAGGAACACGTTCAATCCGATAAAGATGATTGCCTTGCTGGAAGTAGAAAGTCACCTTAGTCAAGTCATCCTCTGGACCGGCAAAAGTTGACCTCATCTCCTCGACAATGCGATCACCACTGGTCGTTGCAAACAAGGCAACTGTCATAGCATCAAAGAGAGTACTCTTACCAGCCCCTGTGTCCCCACCAATCAAAAAGAGGGGAGCGTGGTCAAACTGGGTAAAATTGATAACTTCCTTACGATAAGGTCCAAAATTGGTCAATTCTAACTGGACTGGTCTCATTGTTGGCTCCTTCCAATCTCCTCAAAAATACTTTCCACAAGGGCCTTTTGTCTCTCAGACAAGACATCGCCCCCAGTCACTGTCTGGTAGAAATCAGAAACAATTTCCTGTGGCGACTGCATTTCCAAATCTTTTAAGTGCTGATTAACGGTCAGACTTTCTTCCCTGACATCACCCAATCGACTGAAAGTGATTTCTACAATATCTGTCCCATAAATTTCTTCCAGACGGGCACGCACATTGATCCCCTCTAACTCCTTACGACTGGATAATTGAATATCAAAGGCAAACCAAACCTTTTGACAAGGCTGTTCCTTATAAAATTCAGGTGACATCAAGATTTCAAAAGGTTCCTGAAGGGTCACGATTGGCCGTTTGACCTCTAAAGAATGGAAGGTCTGAGACAAATTACCAGTCGCATCCAATTCAACAATATAAACACCCTTTTCTTCCTTACGTTTAGCTTCTTTGACATTAAAAGCGACTGGACTGCCTGAATATTGCACGCACTTTGTCGGACTGGCAAAGCGCGTATGGATATGCCCCAAAGCCACATAATCAAATGCCTTGAAAAGGTCGCTGGTCACATTGGTAAGACCGCCCACCGTATTGCTCGTTTCAGAAAACATCAGTTCCCGTAGACTTTTACCGTCCTTGTCATCTTTTTTAGAAACCGCAAAATGCGTCACTAAAACATGGGACTTGTTAGGATCAAAAGCTTTTCCCATATCCTCAAGAATATAGGCCAAGGCATCTCCAATTTCCTGAATCCTCTTATCCTTATCGTCCTTATAGTAAATACGAGCATCAATAGGGTCGATAAAGGGCAGCAAGAAAATCTGGCAATCCTCCAACTCAATAGGTTCAAAAGCTTCCTCCAAACGTGTGCTTAAATGAAGACCCTGAGGTTGAAAAAAGTCTCGCCCAAAATGCAAGCGTTCAGCCCCATCGTGATTACCACTAATGGCATAGACAGGAATCTGCTCCTCCAAGACCAAACGTGCCAAAGTCTTATTAAAAAGCTTGATTGCATCCACAGGTGGAACCGCACGGTCATAGAGGTCACCAGCAATAATAACCCCATCCACCTGTTCAGAAATAGCTAAATCCACAATCTGTTGAAAGGCCCACTCCTGCTCTTCTAACAAAGACCAACCATTGAGCGTTCGACCTACATGCCAATCTGACGTATGTAATAACTTCATTACCCTCTCCTCATTCAGTTTAATCCTATTTTACATTTCATATTTTAAAGGCAAACAACTCATAAATTGAATAACATTTTTTAATATAACCAAAAAGAGAGGACCAAACTGGTCCCCTCTCAATATTAGTTTATCATCAACCACTGTAGTTAACAAGAAACTTTTTAATCTTGAGTCTAAAGACTCCTTTGAATTTTATTTTCCAAGGTAGTATTCAGAAACTACGTTCAATTTTTCGTCAAATTCGAATACCAATGGTGGGAAGTTAGGGATTTCCACGTCCATGATTTCATCGTCTGACAAGCGTTTGATGTGTTTTACAAGGGCACGGATTGAGTTACCGTGAGCTCCAACGAATACGTTTTTACCATCTTTAAGTGCTGGCGCGATTTTGTCTTCCCAGAATGGAAGGGCACGTTCCAAAGTCACTTTCAAGTTTTCAGCATCTGGAATTACTGAGTCGTCAAGTGAAGCGTAACGACGGTCAGTGTGAGCTGAGTGCTCATCGTTACGGTCCATGTTTGGAGGCAATACATCGTATGAACGACGCCAGATGTGAACTTGCTCATCACCAAATTGTTCAGCTGCTTCAGCTTTGTTTTTACCAGTCAAACCACCGTAGTGACGTTCGTTCAAGCGCCATGATTTTTCAACTGGAACCCACAATTGGTCAGCAGCTTCAAGAGCCAAGTTTGTTGTTTTGATCGCACGTTTCAATACTGAAGTGTAAGCTTGGTCAAATTCGATACCAGCTTCTTTGATCAATTTACCAGCGTCAATCGCTTGTTGTGTACCTTTTTCAGACAAATCAACATCAGCCCAACCAGTGAAAAGGTTAGCTTTGTTCCATTCAGACTCACCGTGGCGAGCAAAAACCAATTTTACCATTAGATGGATTCTCCTTTTATTTTTCGAGGTTTCCCTCGTTTATCTATTCTATTTTACACAATTTTTCACAAAAAAGCTAGTTAAAATCAACTAAAAAGAGAGAACAGTGTCCTCTCATCTAGTTATTATTAATTCGCGATATTCAATCAAGAAACGATTGCAATTATTTGTTATTTAAAGCATCAATTAAACGATCAGTATTCTTAGTTACATTAGTATCATTGTAACGATTATGAATTAGACCTTCAATTGTTTCTTTACAATTTTTAAGATTAGCTTTTTCAAATACTACCACACTGACAACATGTGTTCCACCAGAAGTAAGATGCAAAACTAGTAGAGTTTGAAAAGCACTTAGCACTGTTAATACACCATAAGCCGCTAATATCAATCCTCCGATAAATGAATTTTGCATCATTGAAAGGCCAATAAGAGCGAAAATGATACCCCAAGCAAATGATTTGAAATCAAGACGAAATGAACTATCTACACTTGCAACATGATCAACAGGAATTGTTTTATTTTGAGAACCCAGTGGAATAACTTTTAAAATAGTATTAGGGTTCGAAGTTTTTATAAAGACTCCCTCTAAAGCAATGGAAGCTTTTAAATAAATGTTAAATACGATGTAATGAAAGATTATTTCATAATATTCTCCTTTTTTTCAAGTTGTATTACATCATGTTTTCTTATAAAAAAAGCATTTTGCTAACATATTCTTTCGCCAGATAATTCTTTAAATAAAAAACAACCCTCCAACGGATTGTTTCACTAGACTTTCAGACAAGGCCACGAACTTCTTTCAAAAATTTAGCAAAAGAAACAGCACCTTTAATGATTAGAAATCCTCCTATCCACTCGGTCGCTGAAAGAAATCCCAGCACGCCACCAATGATAAATAGAATAGAAGGCAGCTTTCGAAGTTGTTGATCTTCTTCAAAATAGATTAACATAAAGGTCCCTAATGCAATCATTAAAATCTTAAAAAATGTCAGGAGCAAGGAAAAGGCAACCGTTACGACCAACATCTTTGAAGGATCTTTATAGATGAGAGCCCCAGTATAGGATAGCAAAAATCGTAGGACAGGCCCAAAAAGTAAGGTCACTCCTGCCAGCATGCCCAGTCTCCAATTGAGTCGAACCAATCTATCTCTCTCCATAAAAACCTCCTTCTCTCGTAGCTATCATTCTACCACATTTGCCCCAGAAACAAAAGACCTTCTCAGTCACAAACAAATCGCCTACCAGCTTTCAGACAGCAGGACATAAAAAGAGAAGATCTATCGATCCTCCCTTTTCATTTTCCAACCCTTATTTCTTAAAAATAGAGGTTCTGAAGTCGTTTGTTTGGTCAAGATAGGCCTTAAAGATTGCTCTCTTCAACTTATGAACAGCACTGTCAATCTCTGGCTTATAGTCACTCCAACGAGGACTTGCAGCATCCTTGAGAACAGCTTGGTCCATGAGGGCCTGCAATTCACTTACTTTATTAATAGTCTTTGTTACATAGCTTGGCCATGGTTTTGTCGGATCTTTAAAGGTCACCTGCTTCAAGTTCTCAAACTGATCCACACGTTCTTTATACATGGCTTTCTTAAAGGCAGCCCAAGATGAATACTTCCCTTCAAATACCTTGTTCAATACAAGTTCATCTGTCACCAATCCTCGTTCTTTACCATAGAGATTGATAGTTTTACCTTTTTGTTTGGCAGCTTCTTCGTATTGGTTAGAGATATAAGGTACCATTCCATCCTTGAAGCCTTTGGAAGCCAAAAGTTCGTAAGCGATCCGACGTCCCATAAGGTCCCCTGGTGTGCCTTTCTCACTGCTGAGAGCTGAAAAGATTGGGGCAAAGAGTTTAATCGTATAGTAGCCATTTCGCTCGTATTCACCAGACTGGTACTCACGAGCTGACAAGATGTTATGGTCAATCAAACTATCAAAGTTAGTTAGTTTTTGGGCCTCTGCTTCTGTCAATTCTTTGACTACGTTAGTAGCGTATACCTCATTGCCATCTACTGGATCTTTCACATACTTGTTCTCAATCTTTCTGAGAGCCGCCATTTTCTGGTAAACACTTAGTTTATTAACGATTGATTGTCCCTCGAGATATTCCAACATGTAGATGAGGTCAAACATGTTGTGGACATAGTTCTGAAGATCTGATGCGTTTTGGAATCTCTCTGTCGGATCCAAGACTTGCAGACGGGAGCCCTCTGTACTATCTGATGTTGAGTGTTTCAAGATAGAATTGATGGTAATGGTTGCGTCACTCGGTTGGTCAGGGGCTTGCAATAAGCCTTTTGCGAAGAATTCTGGTCCCAAGCCACTTCTACGACCATAACCGCCAAGGTAGATATCCTGATCTGAATCATGGGTCATTTCATGGGTATAAGTAATGGCTCCATCCTTGTCGAGCATACGGTAAGACATATAGTAGACACCATCTCCTGTTGCGTAGGCTCCATGCTGGTTGTGTACTACCTTATTGCCAACTGGGCCAAAGAAGTTCTTCATGGCTGGATTGGAACTATCAAACTTAGCCTCCACTGTAGCTTTTCCAGAGGTTGTGTCATCACCAAACTTATAAGCATCATAAAGCAAGATGGTACGATAGAGTTTTTCACGTGATTGTTCATCTAAAATACGATACCAATAATCGTAGTGATCTCGCTGGCGTTTGGCTGTTTCACGCGCATTTTCTTCTACAAAATCATTGAGAGCCTTGCCCGCTTTATGCTCGCTATTGCGGTAGCGATCATAGGCTCCAAATCCTAGACTAGACATAGTTGAGATGACAAATACTGATTTCTCTGGCAAGGTTAGGAGCGGCAAGACCATATTGCGGTATTTCCATGTGGCACTCGTGATGCGATCATAAACACCGATAGAATACTTGGTACCAGCTTGTCCCTGCTTAGTTCTGACTTCTTCAATATTAGATTTTTCTTCGACGATGTAAGCCTTAGTCTCTGATTTAAACCAGTCATTGTTGCTTTTCTCTGGTAGAAAGACTTTTCGGTAATGTTCTAAAGTGCTAAACAAATCTGTCGTTCCATGTTGACTGGCAAGACTGATACCATAAGTATCGACATTATTCTTAGCTAGAAGATTGTTAAAACCAGATTTACCTAACTCAATCAGGGCATCTAGTGGTAAAGCATTTCCCTTACCAAAGAAGTCCAGGTGGTACAGAACCAGGTCTTTGACGTTTACCTGACCATAGCTGAAGTTGTACCAACGCTCCAGATAGGTCAAACCAAGTAGCAAGGCTTCCTTGTTGCGCTTGATTTTATCTACAAGATAGCCCTTGGTAACTGGGTTGTCACCAGCCAGTCCAGCATCTGCTGACAAGAGTTTCTTCAAACTGTCTTCCAGTTGTTCCTTGGTTTTGGCGAACTGGTCTTCTAGATAGAGCTCAGTCTGCTTAACGTTTGGAGAAATACCGAGCGTCTTTCTGATGGCTTCTGAATGATAGTCAACCTTTTGTAAGCCTGGTAAGACTTGCTTGATGATAGAGCTTTGGTCATACAAGAATTGGTTTGGCGTATAGAGAAGGCCAGTATCTCCTAGACTATATTCTGCTAATTTGGCAAAATCAGCCTGGTATTTGAGATTGAGTTTTTCAGATGAATGGTCCTTGTAGTGTAGCAAGAGTTTGTTTGCAGTCTCTTTGTTAGAAACAATGTCTGTGATGACTTGGTCATCCTTCATCATAACTGCTGACAAGAGCTCTTTTTGATATAACAGACTGTTCTCATTGACCAGATTTCCGTATTTGACGATAGTTGCCTTGTTATAGAAAGGTAGTAATTTTTCAATATTTTTATAAGCCAAAGCGCGCTTAGCTTGATAATGGGCCACCTTAGAAAAATCACTTTCTTTACTACCACTTGTTGAAAGGGGCTCCACTGTTGGTAGAGTGAGAGGATTGATGGCTGCTTTTTTGCTTTCGATTTGGGAAGCATCCAGCATTGTTCCTCTTTCTTCAAAGGATTCCTTGCTGACGACCTCATCCTTGACCATAGTGACATTGTAGACTCTGTTGGCCTTGCTACTGAATGTGTCCTTCACCTTCATTCCATTGTAGTGGTAGCCGGTAATGGCATTTCCGTTGGTTACATTGACATCACTGAGAACATTGGTCAATCTTCCAGCATGCTGTTCCTCATTAGTTTTTCGATCCCACAAATAGCCTGCTACTCCCGCGACTCTACCAAAGTGCTTGGCATTGTTAATATCGCCTTCAGCATAGCTATCTTGGATTTGTGCATCCTGATCTACTAGACCTGCAAGACCACCCACTGTCTGATCTGAACTATTTGTGTTGGACGAAATGGCTACTGTCGCTTTTGACTTAGTAAGTAAAGCCTTGTCACCTGTCAAATGACCGACCAGACCACCGATATTGTAGGCAGCAGTCGTTTCATAAGTGTTGATAATTCTTCCCTTGAAAATGCTCTCTGTGATGCTTGATTGGTCCGCCTTAGCTAGCAAACCACCGATACCACGTTCACCGGCGAGAACACCATCGACGTGAACTTGCTGAATCTTTGTGTTATTCTGGGCTTCATAGGCCAGTGAACCAATATCATCTTTCCCTGAAATAGAGACATTTTTCAGACTCAATTTTTCTACTCTAGCGCCATTCAAGATTTCAAACAGAGGCTTTTTCAAGTTGTAAATAGCATACTGCTTGCCATCTTTTTCACCAATCAACTGACCAGTAAAGGCGCCCTTGATGTAAGATCTTTCATCAGGTCCCAGTTCCACTTCGTTGGCATTCAAACTAGCTGCTAAATGATAGGTTCCAGAGAGATTCTTGTTGATAGCTTTGACCAGGTTGCTAAAGGAAGTAAAGGTTATCGTTTCCTCTGTAGCCTTCTTAGCTAAGTAGAAGGTGAAATTATCAACATATTTATTTTCTAGCTCTTGCTGGAGTTTCTCAGCCTTGGCTGTGATTTTATAAACTGGCTGCCCATTTTTCGTTTCTGCAGCTATTGAAGCGACTGGTAGATAGACATCTTTAAATGACGAAGATTTAACCTTGACAAAGTAAGTGTCTGGATTACTTGGAACACCGTCTAAAGAAACGTGTTGTTTGTAAGTACCATTGGTCTGACTATACAACTCCAGATCCGAAACATTTCTTAATTCAAGTGTTTTTTCTGGATCTTTTTCTTTTGGTTTTTCTGTCGGAGCTTCCGGTTTTACTTGCTCAGTATTGCCAGTATATTCTGGAAGAGGAGCGACTTGTTCCGGTTCAACGATAGCTCCTGCTTGAGTGCCTGTATAGGCTGGTGTTTCAGTTGTCTCTGGGGCTACTATTGCACCTGATTGCGTATCTGTATATTCTGGTTTTTCAGCTATCTCAGGGGCAACAATCGCTCCCGCTTGAGTTCCTGTATACTCTTGTGTCGGTGGTACCTTTTCAGGCTCTACGATTGCTCCAGACTGCTCGCCTGTATAGGTTGGTTTCTCAGCCGTTTCTGGTTCCACCAAAGCCCCAGACTGGACGCCCCCAACCTCTGGCTCAACTTTTTCTGGTTCGACGATAGCACCAGCTTGGGTTCCCTGATACTCAGGTAGCGGAGCGACTTGCTCGGGTTCAACGACTGCTCCTGCTTGGGTGCCAGTATATTCAGGTTTTTCAGCTGTTTCAGGGGCAACAATCGCTCCCGCTTGATTCCCATTGTATTCTGGTAATGGAGCCTGAGTCTCAGACTCTCCTTTTCTTGCAGACTGAGGTGCTTCACTCGGAGCAACTGCCTTCTTAGTCCCTTTCTCTACTATACGTGGCAAGGCTTCTTCTACTTTAGTTGATAGAACTTCCCGAGAAATTTCTTGGTTTTCAACAGTGAAAATGCGAACAAGTTGAATCTTCTTCCCAGCACGACCTTCTTGTTTGACATGGATGGTCTCCTCTGCTAGATCTGGATTTTCTTGAACCACTTCTGAAAAGTCTAGTTTGGTTACAATTTCTTGGTCTTTGTATAGGAGCTCTGGTTTGTTCACGCGACCAGCCAAGACTTCGTCTTGAGGATCTACACTAGCAATACCGGACGGCTTTTGATTGGATGAATCTTGAGATGGGATTGGTTTTTCAGCAGGGAGTGTAGGAGATGGAGCTTTCTGCTCATCTCCTGCCTTTTGCCCACCCTCATTGGTCTGGAAATGAGGTTGAACCGTATAGTCAAGTTTCTGATCCCTAGCAGCAGTTTCTTGCTGATTAATCTCTTTGTCTTGCTTAATATAACCTAGGTAGGTATAACCCGATAAGGCACGTGGCAAAGGCAGACTATCTCCTTGGGATAATTGGTATTCTTGATTGTACTGTAGCAAAAGTTGATTTTCGATAGCCTGAACTGAAGAAACCAAACCTCTGCCCATCCCTGTTACCAAAATCACATTCAAGAGAGCTTTCTTTTTGCCTTTCTTTTTCGATACAACAAAAATAAGAAGGCCAATCGAAGCTAGCGCTTCACCTGATAAAACACTAGTAAGACTATGCTGCCCACCTGTATTGGGCAACTGACCTAGCTGTGCTTTCTCATCCATACGGTAGACTAGATAATAGGTGCTTTCACTATCTTCAGCAATTTTAGGAATGTCCTTTACAATCAAGTCTTTTTCTTGTCCACTCAACTCCGTATCCGTCACATATTTGTAGTGAATAGCTACATTTTCTTGAGCAAATACGGTTCCACTGCTAGCAATGGACACAAAAAATAGGCTTGAAATCGAAGCTGACACAAGACCAATTGCTAATTTTCGTAAGGAGAAACGATGCTGCTTCTCTCCAAAAATCTTTTTCATTCTAAATCCTCTCGCTTTTTAACCTCTATCAAGAAAATAACTAGTATTATATTTTGATATAGGTATTTTACATCAACCATTATACTATAAAAAGAGTTCCTTGTCTCAAATAAATGCTTTAGATTTTACGATTATTAAAGCTTATTTATCCTGTCAAATCTACCCCTGCTTGGTAACAAAAAAAGAAGGCTAAGCGCCTTCTCTTATTTGAAAATATTCCTAACAAAAAGTTATTATTCTTGAATCTCGAATTTTTTCAAAAGTCCAAAATAGAGGGATCCACCAATGATTGTCAGAATTCCTCCTACCCATCCCAAGAATGGGATCAATCCAACAGAACCACCTACGATAAACAAAACAGACGGTGCAGGGGTCACACGTTCATCGTCCTTGTAATAGACAATAGACACAATTCCTAAAACCAAGACAGCAATTTTTACCAATGCCAAAATGATTGAAAAAATCGTCAATATACCAACTGTTGCATCAGAGTCCTCCGTCGCCGCAGCAGCCCCGACAGCTATCATAAACATAACAAGAGGTGCCAACAGCAAGACGATACCTGAAATAAGACCAAAAATCGCATTTACGCGAGCAAGTGCTTTTGTTTTCATCCGAATCTCCTTAAAAAAATTTTACAACTATCATTTTATCATATTTTCATGAAAAACAAAAGAAATTTCAAAACGAGTATACTAGATGGTAAATGATTTCCAATTTCTCTCCAGACATTTAGAGTAAGGAATCTGTCATGTATCAATTTGTTTGTAAGTTATTCGTCTTCTCCACTAAGCAAGCAATTCCATAGAAAAAAGAAGATCACTTAGATCTTCTTTTTTCATGTCTATCTTTGCAAGATGCTTATCTTTCAAAGATAGACTGTCTGAAGTCGTCTGTCTCACGAAGATAAGCGTTGTAAATCTTCTTCTTAAGCAGGTTGACCCAGCTAGCTTCGACACGGCTAGTAGCATTGGTAATGTTGCGTACATCCTCTGCTACTGCTGCATCCATCAATTGCTGCATCTCTGCATAAGAACGAATGGTTACTTTCTTGGTACTGTTTGGATTTTTAAGCTCGTACTCAATGGTGATTGGCTTCAACTTGGTCAGCTGATCAATTCGCTCCTTATACATGGCCTTCTTGAAGGCTGCCCAAGAGGTGTATTCACCTTTAAATACATTTTCCAAGACTTTCTGGTCCGTCACGAGACCAACATCTCTTCCAGACCATCCGTCCCACGTTTTCTTCCCTTCATCGAAAGCTTCCTGAGAGTACTGACCAGAAACATAAGGGACAAATCCGTCATGGTAGCCCTTGGCTGCTAGTAATTCATAGGCTGTGCGACGGAACATAACATCACCTGGTGCTCCATTTGGATTGCTCAAGGCTGAGTAAATTGGTGAGAAGAGGCTGAGACTGAGGTAGCCATTTCGACCATATTTCCCACTTTCCTTATTCTCCCGACGAGTGATCACATCATTTTCAATCAGGGAGTCAAAGGTCTTCAGCTGCTTGATTTCCTCAGCTGTAAAGCTTCGCGTCTGGTTACCTGCATGAGTCTCCTTACCATACTTATCTGTAATATAGTAATTCTCCATCTTCCTGAACCACTGTAACTTGGCAGCATCACTCTGCTTCAGCATAGAAGTACCTTCTAGATAGTCCAAGGTGTAGATCATGTCAAACATACCATGGACATAGTGTTGCAGGTCTGCTGCATTTTGAACACGTTCCTTGAAATTATAGGTATGCATACGTGTCTTAGAGTCCTTGTCCACCTTGAAGAGAGTATTGAGCGTGATGGTTGGTTCATCTGCGCTCGGCGAAGATTGCAAGAGTCCGCGAGCATAGAGTTCCGCACCTAGTCCCTCACGACGACCATAACCTTCAAAGTAAATAGCACCGTCAGAGTTATGGGTCATCTCATGCGTGTAGACTGAGTTACCATAGTCTTCCAACAATTTAGCAGCATCAAAGTGAGTTACACTACCCGTAGCATAGGCATTATAGCCCTTGCTAGGATACCACTTACCAGCTGGTCCGAAGAACTCCTGCATAGCTAGTGATTTTTTGTCATTAGATGGAGCCCAATATCTTTGACCATTCTTGTCAACCAATGAGAATCCATCATAAACCAAAACAGAACGGAAGAGCTTGTCCTTGCTTTCATCGCTTAGAATCTTATACCAGAAGTCATAGTGATCGCGCTGGTATTCAGCTGTTTTTCTCACTCGGTCTTCGACAAATTCCGCTAGCTCTGCATCTGTGCGGACCCTGTTATTAGCATCAAGGCGATAGCGATCATAAGCTCCCATAGAGAGGGTAGACATATTAGAGATCGCATAGACACCCTTCTCCGTCATGGTCAAGAGTGGCAGGAGCATGCCCTTGTGTTCCCAATTATCTGCAGTAATCTTGTCATAAACACCAACAGAGTACTTGCTCTTACCCTCGGCTGCATCCTGAAGCTGTCTAGCTTCTGCTACATCCGACTTGGCCTCAACGATGTAGGCTTTTGTATTGGTTTTGAGCCATTCATTATTGGTCCTATAAGGCAGGAAGAGCTGACGATAGCCTTCAAGATAATTGAAGAGTCCTCGTTTACCAGTTGCTTCAGAGAGCGAATTATCATAAGCTGTATAGTTATTTTTAGCCTTGAGATTCTCCAATCCTGACTTCCCTAAAGCAATGATTGTATCTAAAGTCGAAACATCATTCTTACCGTAGAAATCAAGCTTGTAAGCCGATAAGTCCTTAACATTAAAGTTATCATAGTTGATATTGTACCAACGATTAAGGTAAGTCAAACCTAATAGGAAAGCTTCTTTATCAGCAAGAATCTTCTTAACAAGATAATCCTTAACTACTTCACCTTCAGTATTGATAGCCTTATCCATAGCCAGAACTTTTCGTAGTTCTGCTGACAGTTTGCTTTTCACTTGCGTAAATGCGGTGTCTAGGTATAGTTCATCCAAAGAAGTATCTGCTGCTACACCAAGAACTGTGCGCATAGCTGACGAATCAAGAACGACCTTATTCAGCTCTGGCAACACTTGATTTAGAATACTAGTATAATCTGATACAAAGGCTTCTGGAGTATAAAGAAGGTCTAATCCCTTGATACTATACTCAGCAATACCTCGATTTACGAAATCTCCCTTATAAGATATTTCTAGGTAGTCAATAGTATTGTCCATGTAGTGAAGCATCAAACGATTGATTGCTGTTTTATTGCTATGGATATCAGTGATAATCTGGTCACCCTTCATCGGAACAACATCCAGTAGGTACTCCTTATTCAACTTATGCTCTTTCGGGATCTTGTTCGCAAACGAAACAATGGTTTCTTTATTGTAGAAAGGAAGCAGTTTCTCCATATTTGCATAAGAATATCCACGGTCGAATTGAGCATTGTTTACCTCACCATAGTCGACATAACGCATATTTAGATTCGTGTCATCTAGGCTAGTCGTGATGTCCATAGCAGTCAGTTTTTCTTCCATTTCTTCTTGAGTAATAGTAGAAGTAACAAACTGATCGTTTTTCAAGGTTTCACTTTTAGCAACTTTATATGCTTGCGTAATGCGGTCGTTTTTGTAGCCCTGATCCCCAGAAATACTGTAAACATTTGTACCGCTAACATTACTGATCACATTATCAACTAAACCATTAAAGTAGTTCGAGCCGACCACTCCACCGATTTGACCGCTAGTGGTTGCATTATATAGTTTTCCTGTCACATACGACTTGGTGATTCGAGCATTGTTTTCTAGACGTCCAACCAAACCACCGATACGTTGTTCATTTGATCGTGCACCACTAATAATCGTTACATCTGCTTTACTTTGGCTAAGAAGAGATTCTCCTCCTTTAAGGTTTGCAACCAAACCACCTACATTATAAGCTTTGATTTGTTGACTGTTAGATAGGATAGTCCCCGTAAAGGAACTATTCGTGATTTTCGTATTGGTTCCATTAACTACTAGACCCGCTACGTTAGAGGCGTTGCCTACTACCGATACTCTCCCCAGAACAGAAACATCTGTGATTAGCGCATTCTCCGCATTGCGTGCCAGAGCAGCCGAGTCATAGGTACCCACGATATTCACGTCTTTAAAGTCGATATTGGTAATAGAAGATCCGTTCTTGAGGTTTTCAAATAAAGGCTTGGCTAGATTGTAAATCGCATATTGCTTGCCATTTTGACTACCCGTCAGACTGCCGGTGAAGTTCCCTTTGAGATAGACATAATCAGCAGGAGCTAGGTTGACCTCGCTCGCATCCAAATCAGCTCCCAACACATAATTTCCTGCCATATTTCGCTTCATAGCGTCTACCAATCCAGCAAAGCTGGTGTAGACATTTTGCTGACTTGGGACTGCCTTACTGATGTAAAAGTCGTGCCCAGACTTGTATCCTATCTCACTTTCTTGGACGAGTTCAGGAAGGGCTACATTAACCTTATAGACTGCCTTGCCATCTTTCTCTGCTTCAGCAATGCTGTGAACTGGTAGGAGAATTTCCTTGGATTCGCTTGACTTGATTTTGACGAAGTAGGTAGACAGATCCGTAGGCATAGAGCTCATCGATACAAAGCGCTTGTATTGGTCATTTTCTTTATGATAAAACTCAACAGAATCAATATCACGGAAGGCAATCTTCTTGTATTCTAGCTCAAAGTTACGACTGTCTGTTTCAAACTCAGTAAAGCTGCCATTATCGAGTTCATAAGTCAACTTGGTTTTTAGAGTGTAGCCTGTGTAGTAGTCTAGGTCGCCAATTTTCAAGCTGCCAGCAAAGTTGGTAATCGGAAGAGTGCGAATCAGCTGGTCTCCCTGGTACAATTCTGCAGTCGCTGAACGGAAGGACTGGGTCTGGTCTTCCAATCTATATTGGACCGTCACCGACTTATCATCAGCATTCTCAGTCAGACTTAGAATGGAAACAGTCGGCTTGACTTTAGGCACTCCATTTAGTGCTTCTTTGGCTGCTGTCAGGCTAACAAGAGCTTGGTTGACCTGTACTTGTGTAGCAGTCTGATTGTTCAAAACTCCCTCTGCCTTGGTCAATTCGTCAGTATAAGCTGTCTGCTTTTCTGAATCCGCATTCTTATATTTAACCGAGGTTTTAACCGTTGGATTTAAATCGTACTCAGTCTGAAGAGCTGTTTTAACAACTTCAAGACCACTTAATTGCGCCTTGGCTTGATTGATTTGTTCCACCAGTTGGTTGACTTCTGCTTGGCTGGCTTGGGATTGGCTCAGAATCGCTTGGCCTGCCGTCAAAGCAGCATCATAGTTAGCTTGATGACTCTGACTATCGTTGAAATAACGGGCCTGAGCTTTAATCTGATTCGCTTCTGCCAAGAGACTATGCAGTGAAATTAAATCGAACTCCTCTAAAGCGTCTGCTTTCGGTGCATCACTTGGTACCATAGTTGGCTTAGCCGTGCCGACTTTGACGATTTGTGTTATAGGAGCTAGTGTTTCTTCATTAGATAATTCTTGGCGGTCAACAACTTGACCGTTAGAACTGTAAACACGAGTCTTAATGGTACGTTCGCCTTGAACACCCGGAGTTGTGATTTGGCGAGCATCTCGAACAAGCTCATCCGTATATTGCTCCTCGATGTTAAAGGCTATTTTCTCTACGAGGGTTTCATCTGTGTAAGTCAGTGGATACTCTGGCAAAGCGTCTGCTTTTGGCGCATCGCTTGGTACCATGTTTGGTTTAGCCGTACCGACCTTGACCACTTGCGTTACGGGAGCTAGTGTTTCCTCGTTGGACAACTCTTGGCGGTCAACCTCTTGACCGTTAGAACTGTAGACACGAGTCTTGATGGTACGTTCACCTTGGACACCCGGAGTCGCGATTTGACGAGCATCTCGAACAAGCTCATCGGTTTCTTCTTCACGAATAGTGAAGTTAATTTTCTCAACGCGAATTTCGTCAGTATATGTCAGCGGATACTCTGGC